>CAZWRR010000089.1:0-3133 GCA_964635805.1 uncultured Staphylococcaceae bacterium | reverse complement strand
CGAAGCGTCCGTCGATAATGTGCATCTGCCCGTTCTGGATGGTAATAGAAGCGCATGAGATACATACAACTGCGTTTCATCTTACATCCATCACAGACGAAGGGAAACCGATAACAACGTTTACAAGGCGATTCATATTTCTCGTTTCGGTCATGAAAGTGTTTGTCACGTTGTGTTAGTTCCCGGCGGTTTCGAACTTCACGACTGACCGCGCGTGGATCTTTCTTCAC
Organism: uncultured Staphylococcaceae bacterium; assembly: GCA_964635805.1. Classification (GTDB taxonomy): domain Bacteria; phylum Bacillota_I; class Bacilli_A; order RFN20; family CAG-826; genus UBA1361. The sequence continues at coordinate 2,903 of CAZWRR010000089.1, read as the reverse complement.
GGCTTCAGCAATCTTGCAAAGTTTAGAGCCGTCTTCTATCATTCTTAGGATTGTTTGTCTATTTTCAAGTGTTAGATGCGTTGATCCTGTTTTATTCATAAAACACCTCCTTTCGCATAGGATCAACTAACTAAGACCTACTTTTATTATAAATTGTCAAACAAAAATCCGTTCGCCTTTTAAAACGGATATTACTTTGTCAAGTTACAGGAAGTTATTAAATAGTTATTTGTCATTAGCATTGCAATAACTGTTGTTATAATAATGGTAAATGAAATGCGACCTAAGCAACGTTTTAAATAAGGTTCCATTTTCTTTGGTTTTCCTTGGTTTACCCAAACTAGGAAAGAATTAACCAATTGCTCACCTTCCTTCTTTTTCCTTGAGGTTTCTTGTAAAGTATGTCGTTTTCCTTCATTTACTCAAACTGGCAACAAATTAACCAGTTCAGTGAAGATAGACCAAAAAAGGCTGGAACTTGTCGAGCTAACTAATGACTCCAGAGTTTTGTTAAATTGGTTACTAAAACCAGTGAAAAATTGACGCTCGAAAGGGCGTTTTTTTATTTCTATACATTGATAATGTAATGACAAAGTGTTACAATTATTAAGGAGGATAAAATGATTAAAGACAGTTATATAAACATGCGTGTTAATAATGATTTAAAAAAACAAACCGAAGATATTTTAAATGCATTGGGATTAACGCTTTCCGGTGCAATTGATCTCTTTTTGATACAAATAATTCAAGAACGGGGAATTCCGTTTGAAATTAAATTACCAACTGAAGAAGAAGAAGTAACGAAACGTTTGCAACTTGCGCGAGTCGTTAATTCACTCGGCGGAGTAAAAGTTAAAGAAAAATACCAAAAAATCATTAATTTGTACGCAAAAAGTGATATCACTTACGATGTTGCCGTTTTTGCAATTAAGGAAGCTTATGACAAAAAATGACCTTATGTTTATGAAAACACGAACGTCTTGATTAATAGATTTGCAACAGAAAACCAAGACGAGTTAGACCAATTAGAATCAACTTTCTTTCAACTCGCGTTCACTAAGTTAATTATCTTACAGATGGTCGAAGCGGAAAAACCGCTTGTTTATATAATTAATCTTAAAAGCACCTGCAGAAGTATATTTATACTAAATCGGCACCAATTTCCACCACAATTTTTATTTAAGACAAAAAACACATTGAAAAAACGATAAAACATACATTGAAAAAGCGACAAAACATACATTCAAATATTGACAAAATAAACATTGGAGTATATCATTAAGGAAAGAAAGTGAGATCTTTATGAGCAAAAAAATATATATGCCGCGATTAATAGAAAAAGAAATTAAAACCTCGATGCTAACTAATGGTTGTGTTGTTATTGAAGGACCGAAGTGGTGTGGAAAGTCCACAACCGCTGGTATATTTGCAAAAAGTGTCGTCAAATTACAAAAACCAAGTACTTTTAGGCAATACAAGGCGCTTGCAGATATCGGTGATAAAAGTTTATTTAATGGTGAAAAACCATTGCTTTTTGATGAGTGGCAAAAAATTCCTGATCTTTGGGATTACATTCGTAACGAAATTGATGAAACAAGAGGAAAAGGCACTTTTCTTTTAACTGGTTCGGCAAAGCCAAAGGAAGACAAAGGAAGACATAGCGGCGTTGGCCGGATTAAAAAAGTTCAAATGCGAACAATGAGTTTATGGGAAAGTCGTGAAAGTAGTGGTGAGGTATCACTTGAACAGCTTTTTAGCGCCAACGAGAAAATCACTGGTATTAATAAGCATGATTTATCTGATATTGCTTTTATTCTTTGTCGTGGGGGATTTCCTGAAAGTATAACTGAAGAAAACAAAGATTTGTCATTAAATTTTGCTCGTGATTATGTAAACACCTTATTAAAATCGGATATTACTGATGTCGATGAGATAAACCGCGACCCTCATCGAGCGCGAATTATATTACGTTCATATGCTCGTAATATATCCACTCCAGCCGCAATGACAACAATCTTAAAAGATGTGCAAGTCAACTATGAAACTGAGGATGTACGAACGATTCATTCTTATGTAAGTGCTTTTGAAAAATTATTTGTGATTGAAAATACTGAAAGTTGGACTCCAAAACTAAGATCGAAAACAACAATCCGCACAACTAGTGTGCGCCATTTTACTGATCCCGCTTTTGCAACTGCGGTATTAGATGCAAATCCCGCTGATTTAATTAGTGATTTAAGTACTTTTGGCCTCTTTTTTGAAAATTTAGTAATCCGTGATTTAAAAATATATGCAGAAACACTTAACGGAAATGTCTATCACTATCGCGATCGCTATAACTTAGAAGCGGATGCTGTGATTCATCTTAATAATGGTAAGTGGGCACTTATCGAAATTAAACTTGGGGGTGAAACATTAATTAATGAAGGAGCAACTAATTTAATTAAGCTTAGCAATAAAATCGATCATGATGTGATGAATAAACCTTCCTTTTTAGCGGTGATTACCGCAGTTGATCAATTCGCATACCAGAGAGCGGACGGTGTCTACGTGATCCCAATTGGATGTTTAAAACCTTAAGGATAAATGAATGAAAGAACTAGATACCGTAATACTAATTAAAGAATTTCGAAATTTGAAAAAAGGCACTGTTGGATGTATTGTTTTAAAATATGACGATAATAATTTTGAAGTTGAATTCTTTGATCAAAACGGAGACACAATTGATGTTTACACTATTACTAGTGAATATTTGAAATTAAAATAATACTAATTAGCAAATTTATATGATTAACATTTTGTTTACAATATAATAAAGCAAGAGCGCATTATGAAAAACAAAAATAACATCATCCAAATCGTTAAATTTACGTTCTTTTCCCTTTCGGCTGGTGTTATTCAAA
>CAZWRR010000088.1:0-3193 GCA_964635805.1 uncultured Staphylococcaceae bacterium | reverse complement strand
GCGTATATTTCGTTTAAAGTGGAAAATTCAATAATAAAAAAGGCGATTCCACCATGGCGAATAACATTTTGTAAATGTGTTATTTGGTGCGTATAAATATTATTTAGAGGGAAACTTGTTTTAAGCTGCGTGCTTTTTGCTTCAAAATCAAGATAATGTTTACGAAAGACACCGTTGTAGTCAGTTGTTGATTGTTTTTCAAAGTACGCATCAACTATTTTCGCACCTTTTTTGTAGTCAATTTTTACAACATTAATAGGTGTTGGTCGCTTTGTAATGACCGCAATGTCATTTTCAATATAGTATGTATTAGCAGCGTTAATTAAAGATTCTAGCTGCATACCACGGTTTGCAGCACTACCTTTTTGTTTTAAAGCAATCGTTTGTTTTCCTTTAGACCGACGTCCATCAGGATAGTTTATGCTCATTTTAATTCCTCACGGATAAAACGCGTTAAGTCATCAAATGTGACAGTCTTTTCTTTTTTTAGTTTTTTAAATGTCTTCGCAAGTGGACGAGGTAAGTTAGTGTAACCAAATAACACTTCTTGATAGCGTTCTGCCACTAAATCCGTTTGCAGTAAAACTTGTTCGTAAAGTTTTGCAAGCATTAACGCATCATTTTGTGGATCGTGTAGCGGCTCGATTGGCTCGATACCAAAAAGTTCACAAAACTTTGCTAGTGACAAAGTATTTTTGCCATCCTTAATATATTCAGAAATAATTTGCGCTAAATCGATATGTTGATTATGAATTAACTTAATAAAAGCGTGATCAGCTTCGGGTGTGTAATTTGCACTTTGCCGTAATATACGCATATCGTGCGACCCAAAAGTAACAAATTTTGTTTTTGTAATACCTTTACCAATGTATTTTTTTAACTCACTTAACGCAACATCAAAAGAAACGCCTTCAGCTGCGAGCAATTCTTCTGTAATTTTCGTTAAATCAACTACGTAACGTCCGATTGCTTTTTTCGATTTTACATAAAGTTTAAAACCTGGAAATATTTTTTTGATTAAACCGTCACGCTTAATAAAAACTTTATATGCGCCAATGGCAATTAGTTCATGAGAAAATTGTGTTCCTTCAAAGTCGAGGAAGATAAGTTGCTTTGCCCCACTTGTTTGTTTAATTAGCTTTTTCATGAATTTTATTATAGCACATTGTTTCGTGTGGACGTGTTGCACTAAACATAGTTTACATATATAATAGCATTGCAAGGAGAGGTAATGAAACGACTAATTTTAGATGAGCAAAAACTACTCCAAAAAAAGTTCGTAGCGAACGTAAAGGGGTACGATGCACTTGCAGTTGATGAATTTCTTGACATCATCCGGGGTGACTATATTTTGTTCCACCGTATTACGAGTGAATTACAAAAAGAACTTGCAAAGGTGAACGCTTTGCAAAAAGCTGTTCTTGATTTAGAAGCCAAAAACATCGTACTTACAAAACGTGTTAAGGAACTTGAAAAACATGTCGAGCGTAAAGGCACGACAATTGAGCTCTTAAAAAAGGTAGACAAGTACGAAAGAAAACTTTGGCAATTAGGGATAGACCCCCAAAAAGTTGCATAACATTCGATCTGGATAATTGCTGGTACGTAAGTATTAGAGGAAAGTCCATGCTCGCACTTGCTGTGATGCAAGTAGTGATTGTGCTAGCGGAAAAAATAACGCTAGGTACGGAGGAGTCCGTAACGGCGGAACAACACCTAAGTTTACTTCGGTAAATACGGTCGCGGTCCATAAAGTGCCACAGTGACGGAGTTAATAGGAAACTATTAAGTGGAACGCTGGTAAACCCCACAAGCGAGAAACCTAAAATTTGGTAAGGGAAACGGCAAACGAGAAACGAATTGCGCGCCGTATGCACAAGCATAGATAAATAATTATCCACGACAGAACATGGCTTACAGGATCGAATACTCATTAAAAAGGAAATAGTTATGAATTTACCAAACAAACTGACGACGCTACGGATTGTTCTTGTTTTTATTTTAATTGGACTTTTATTGTTTCCATATGAAAGTTTGGATGTAGCAGTTCCATATGTGTTTGCAGGAAACGTTAGTTTAATTTACCTAATTGGTGCAATTATTTTTCTTTTAGCATCAATTACTGATTTTTTCGATGGCTATTTAGCCCGTAAATTAAATCTTATTACGAACTATGGTAAGTTTATGGATCCAATTGCGGATAAACTGCTCGTTAACTCGCTTCTCATCATTTTAATAAGACCGCAATTTAATCATATTGCGTTACCACTTGCGTTTGTTGTGCTGATGATTGGTCGCGATATTATTGTTGATGGTTTACGGCTTGTGGCCGTAAGTCAAAACAAAGTTTTGGCCGCTAATATTTTCGGAAAAATTAAAACGGTGCTACAAATGATTGCAATTATTGCCTTTTTATTAAATGATTTTCCATTCACCCGTCAACTCCAGCCCCACGCTGGTTTTAACATCCCATATGTAAGTATGATTTTAATGAGCCTTGCAACGCTTGCTTCAGTAATTTCAGGTATAATTTACGTATGGAGTAATCGTCACGTTTTAAGTGAAAACAATATGAATAACAATGAATAACCGTCTAGAAGTTATTGAATTATTAAAACAAGAAAAATTAACGCTTGGTGTAGTCGAATCGTATACCGGCGGCCTTTTTGCTAGTAGCATTGTCGGCATTGCCGGCGTGAGTGAAGTGTTTAAAGGTGCGCTTGTTGTCTACGATGCTGAGCTGAAAACGAAACTAGCTAATGTGAGTCCGCTTTTTATTAAAGAGTTTGGCACTGTTAGTGGAAAGACAGCATTAGAAATGGCAAAACGCGGTCGTGAAGTACTAAATGTTGATATTTGTTTAGCGTTTACGGGAAATGCCGGTCCTTCGGTTATTGAGGACAAAGAAAAAGGTGATGTTTATATCGCGCTGGCATATCGTGATTTAGAAATTATTGAGCATTATCATATTGATAAGGAGCGTAATATTGTTCGTGAAGATAGCGTGATTAAAGGTTGGGATTTATTAACTCGTGTAATAAAACAAAAATAAATTGTATTTATATATAAAGGAGAACAATTAATTATGTCGAAGAAAAAAGAAAACACAATTTTAACCGAAACACTTAAAGAAATTGAAAAGTCGTTCGGTAAAGGTGCAATTATGCGTTTAGGTGAACGGCCAGAAATAAAT
>CAZWRR010000087.1:0-3231 GCA_964635805.1 uncultured Staphylococcaceae bacterium | reverse complement strand
AAAACTCACATATAAATAGTTGGGATTTCGTGAATTTGTGTTATTATTAAGGAGAGACAGAATAAAAAAATGAAAAAGCAGGAAGGGATAGAAAAATGATTCTACAAAGAAAAATATATAAAGATTTATTAAAATGGAAAAGCAATAATGGCGCTAGTGCACTGTTAATTGAAGGGGCCCGTCGTGTTGGTAAAAGTTTTATTGTTGAAGAATTTGCAAAAAACGAATACAAATCATACATTCTCATTGATTTTAGTATGTTTAGCGATGAACAACAATCTTTATTTAAACAACACCAGCAAAATCTCGATTTATTTTTCAACATGCTCCAAATAATGCATAGCACAACACTTTATGAACGTGAATCACTAATAATTTTTGATGAGGTTCAATTATTTCCTCTAGCACGGCAAATGATTAAGCATCTCGTAAAAGATGGTCGTTATGATTATATTGAAACAGGATCACTTTTAAGTCTTAAAACAAATATCGACCAAATTTTGCTTCCCTCAGAAGAAGAAAAAATCACAATGCACCCATTTGACTTTGAAGAATTTCTTCTTGCCACAGGTGATGAAGTTACATATCAAAAGTTACGAGAATTTTATGAAAGCAAAACACCACTTGGACAAGTGGCACATCGAAAAATCAAAACGCAGTTTCGGGAATATATGCTTGTTGGGGGAATGCCCCAAGCTATTGTGGAATACGTTAAAACAAAAGACTTTGGTAAAGTCGAATTAGTAAAACGGCGAATTCTTGAATTGTATCGTAATGATGTACCGCGTTTTGCTAAAGGTTATGAAACTAGTGTTCTTAATGTTTTTGATAATATTCCTAGTGAATTAAACAAAGAAAATAAACGCTTTCAGTTTTCAAGTGTTGGTAAAGCGGCACGGTACCGTACACATGAGAAAGCTTTTGCTTGGTTAAACGAAGCAAAAGTCGTTAATGTTAGTTTTAATGTGACGGACCCAAGTCTTGCGCTTAAACTAAGCAAGGAGCAAAATATGCTAAAGCTTTATATGGCAGACACCGGTTTACTCGTAACGCAGGCAATGCAAAATAAGACGTATTTGGAAAGCGATATTTATAAAGCATTGTTGTTTGACAAACTTGGAATCAATGAGGGAATGTTTGTTGAAAATATTATCGGACAATTGTTAGTCGCAAACGGCTATGAATTGTTTTTCCACGCCAACACGGGTAAGAACAATAGTGATAGTAGAATGCAAATCGACTTTTTGATTACAAAAGAACAAAAAGTAATTCCGATTGAAGTTAAATCAAGTGATTATAATAAACACAGTTCACTTGATAAATTTAAAACAAAATTTGGTAAACGCGTTGGGACAAAAGTTGTCTTACATACAAAAGACTTAAAGGTTACGCAAGATACATTGTATTTACCGCTATACATGGTGTGTTTTCTTTAATTATTTTTTGTGAAACAAATAGGTACAATTGACTTGTTTGTCCTAAAAAATGAAATAAGAAGATAACCTTTAATATATGTTTTTTTATTTGTGAAATCGTAAAAAGCGTATATTTTAATAATTCATTTTTAAAATAGTTGGTAGATAGTATAATTACGTATATCAAGATTAGATGTCTCTAAAAATAATTTTGTGAAGGAGTAATTCATAATGTACGATTTAATTATTGTTGGTGCGGGGCCCGGTGGCTACAGTGCTGCGCTCTATGCCGGGAAGCTTGGCGCGCGTGTTCTTTTAATTGAAAAAGAAGCGCTTGGTGGGACATGTTTAAATCATGGCTGTATCCCGACCAAAGCATTATTAAAAGGCGCGAAGCTTTATCGTGACGTAAAGCATGCAAGTATTTACGGTGTTAACGTAACTGGTGACGTAAGTTTTGACTTAGGTAAAGCGGTAAGCCGTAAAGATGAAGTTGTAACAAAACTAACGCGCGGTATAAGTTATTTGCTAAAGCAAAACAATGTTGAAGTCGTAAACGGTTACGGTGAAGTCGTAAACAAAACAACCGTAAAAGTTGGTGAAGAGACGTACACTGGTAAAAAACTTATTTTAGCCACGGGTGGCACGCCGCTCGTACCAAACATCGTAGGCGTTAAAGAAGCGTATAAGCATGGCACACTTGTGACAAGTCGCGAACTATTAAATATTAAAGACATTCCGGATAACTTCGTCGTTATTGGTGGCGGTGTTGTTGGTGTTGAATTTGCGACCGCGTTCGCGCTTTTAGGGAGTAATGTCACCCTCATTGAAAAAGAAGTGCACATTTTACCGTTTATTGATCATAGTGTTCGCCGCACGCTTTATCGCGAATTAGCGAAACAAAAGATTAATGTTGTTACAAACGCCGAAGTTACGAAAGTAAGTGCTACGCATGTGTATTATAAAACACAAGAAGTAACGCATGAAGTTATGAGTGACTTAACGCTCATGGCCGTTGGCACAAAAGCAAGCACCGAAGCTTTTAGTGCCCTTAATCTAAAACAAAGTGGCAACTACGTCGCAACAAACGCCTATTTAGAAACAAATATCGAAGGTGTGTATGCGCTTGGTGACGTTAATGGTAAAGTCATGCTCGCCCACACAGCAAGCGCCGAAGCACTAGTTGCCGCAAACCACGCTTTAGGTAAAAAGACTGCCCCGTTTGACTACACGAAAATACCGCAGGCAATCTTCACATCCCCGGAAATCGCTAGTGTAGGACTAACCGAAGAAGCAGCAAAAGCAAAAGGGCTAAACTACAAAACAAGTATGCATCTTTTAAGCGGTAACGGCAAAGCCCAGGCAGACGGTGACGACCGCGGTTTTATTAAATTAATTGCGTGCAGCGATAGTGATAAGCTCGTTGGTGCGCACATTCTTAGTAACAGTGCGAGTGAACTTATTGGTGAAATAGTAATCGCACTGAACGCGGGGCTAACAAGTAGTGAGCTTGCAAACACAATTCACCCGCATCCAACGCTTAGTGAAAGTATTAGTGACACCGCACGTTTACTTGCGGACTAGCAATTAAACATTAAAGCGCATATTAACACCGTTTGTCGCTTAACAACAAAAGGACAAACGTGTTAAAATATTACTATTACTAAAGTAAGCAATAAAAGTAAAAGGTAAACAAGTTAGTGTAACGCCATTATTACTTTTTTCGCTTTAAAAATACGAAGAGAAGAGAACAATAATATGCATGAAGTACCCGAAAACTTAAAAACAACCGCGCTTTACGAGGTGCTTAAACAAG
>CAZWRR010000086.1:0-3317 GCA_964635805.1 uncultured Staphylococcaceae bacterium | reverse complement strand
GGCTCGCCCATATTGATAGTGAAAACGCACTAGCCACGGAGGAAGTAAAATAATGAAACATAAACGATTTATATTTCTTTTTACGGCGCTATTTGCCTTAAGCGGTTGTAAAGCAGTTAGTGAAACGTTTGATCGTAACGATTTCCACTCGACCGACTTTAGCGCTAACTACTATACACATATACCTACGCGTTATAAAAATAATGAATATGATATAAAGCAACCGCGAATTGCGGAATTTTACAACGACTTTGGCACTTTTAGTAATATTTATGAAACAATCATAAAAAGTGATATTAATGCGGGTATGCTCTCCTTAAATGATGCTGTTCGTCTTTATGGTGATGAAAATGCCAAGACACTCTTAAGTGAAGGAAAAGAAGAAGCTCTTATTCATGAAGCATTAAAAACCTCATCCAAAGCAACGATTATTGAGTATGCAAAATATAATAATTTAAGTACACATCAAAGTAAAAGCGAACAAGTCAGTGAAAGTTTCCGGCAAGGTGTCTTTTCTAAGCTTACCGACGGCAACGTTTGGTGTGGCGGTCTTGGCACAAAATCACGAGTGCAAATAAACGAAGAAGGCATTGGACAAGTATTCGCCCATGAGCTTATTACATATCGTAATTTAATTATTAGCTTACGCGGTGGCACGAATATTGATTATGATGAACTACGCATCCCTCGTGTTAGTAGTGCAAAAATTAACCTCCACATATCTTTCTATATTGAGAAAAGCTCAACACACAACGCTACAAAATATACATTAACGATTCCAATTGAAGATTTAGAAGTAGATAACAATATGTTCACTAACAATATTAGCCTTAATTTATTTAGTTATTTTATTGATATTGGTGCAGACACAGAAGCAATGTATTTACTTAAACGTGCAAGCGGCATCACAATTAGTTTTGATTTAGTGGAGCACGCGATTATTAAACCGGCAGGCGAAGAAAAAAACGACGAACATGAGTTCACCGTAATGCTTTATGAAATAATGCTTCCTTACTCTACTTGGAACTAGAAATATCTAACCATTCACTAATTATAAAATCAGCACGATCATCATCAAAAATTAACGTGCCTTTTGCGGGTGTAAAAGTAAATTCATTAAAATAAATTTGTTCACCAACAACAAAAAAGTCAACACGGCAAAAAATAAAGTCTTTTGCTAACTTTTCTGCGTATTCGACAAGTTTGGCGTAAACTGCTGGTTTTTTTGGTGTAACGTCACTTGCAGTCCAATAATTAAATTGCGCTTCGGGAAACGGTTTAAAATCGATATAAAAATTATCATAGCGAATGTCAACCCCACGATTTTGCACAACATAAAGGTAACGTGCTTTGCCATTAAATACATGGATTTTATATTCAACAGGTAAAACAGTAGTTGCACCGACATAATGTTCAATAATTAAGCGAGGTTTTATTTTTGAATAATGTGGTTCGACAGTTTTACGGCCATAATCAGTTTTTAACCAGTGATACAGTGTCTTTTTTAAACGTGCAACATCAAGTTTCTCTTTATCGAGGCAAATATAATTAAGAGCGCAAGCGTGGGTTGCTTTAATTACAAACTTCTTTGGTAATGTCGCAAAATCAATATCACTAACTTGATCATAAATTCCAACGATTGGGATTAATATTTCTGCGGCATTTAACTTTTCAACAAGCGCCCGCGCGCCGTCGCGGCTTGCGGCACTAATAACATCAGCGTTAAATGGATAATGATAAAGTCGTAAGTATTGTAACTTTTCTGTGTAGCGCGTCAAGTTATTCCAATCAAGTTTATGTTTAGTTATATAACGATATTGTAAAGAAACATACGCTCTTTTATTAAAAATACGCAGCAAAGGTTGAATACTTTTGGCGACAAAACGTTTTAGTTTATTTTCTTTAAAGCGTGGATTTGCCATGGTTTTCTTTCCTTGATACGAGTGATTTAACGATTTCTTCTTTCGTAATAAATAGTAGCAACAAATAAAACACGCCTCCAAATGCAATTGTCGTGATTATTGTTGTAAGTGGATCAAGCGTAATGAAACTTTTTATTAGCAATGTAAGTGTAAGTGAAATAGCGCTACTACTAACAATTTTTAGATTATTCCAATTAAAAATATGTTTTAGTATGTAATCGCGGGCAATTATGAAAAGTGCAACAAGTGCTACAAACTCACCAAGTAAAGTAGCAAGAGCTACTGCAAACATTTTATTGTTGGGAAAGATATAAAGTGCACCAACAACACTAAACACCATGTTAAATACAAGGGCAGTTAACATAATGATTAAATACGTCTTTTCACGCTTAAGTGGGATAAGCACTTGTTGGTAAATGCTATCATGCAATGAATAAGTTAACATTAAGCTTGCAAGCATCATTACCGCAATTTCCGCATTTTCAATTGCAGCCTTAGTCCAAAAATCCGAACCTTGCACAATAAAACCGACAATTTCTGGTGCAAGGGCAATCATGAACATTAACGCAGGGACGCCAATGAAGAAAATAATGTTCACACTATAGTTAACGATATTATGAAACGCGTTTAAATTGTTTTCCTCAAGTGCCTTCGTTGTGCGTACCATAAAGACAGCACTTAGAGATGTAATAATCATAATAACAATTTCAATCCCACGAACCCCAACAGCGTAACTACCGACCGCACTTTTACCAGGATCAAGGTAACCGAGAATGAGGCTGTCGTTTTGGTTATAAGCAGTGATGACAAATGTAATTAAAAAGACGAACAAAAATGATTTTGTAATGTAACCGCGATCAATCTTTTGTTTAATGTTAAGTTTGATGCCAATTTTTCGGAGATTAAAAATATTAACGACAACTGTAACAATTGTGCTAACGATATTTATAAGTGCATAGACAAATAAATCATGATCTTTTTTAACAAAAACGATAATAAGCAACACACCAAAAATCGTTGTAACAATTGTGCGCATCGCCATATAAAAAACTTTATCAAGCGCAATATAAACCCATTCAAACGAAAAGACGCCAACAAGAAAGTTAATTGAAAGTAAGAAAATTAAATTACGTGTTTGTAGTGGTGCAATGATATCACGTCCAGCGAACAAAATAATTGCCATCATTAAATATGAAATTAATGTTGTAATTAACTGGAGCGTAAAAAATGTTTTAACTTTTTTATTAAGTTCCTCAGGATCGTCTTTAACTTTTGCACATTCGCGAATCGCAATTAGCGGAATACCAAGACGTGACAAAATTAAAAAGTAATAAACGAATGTATGCGACCAACTATACACTCCCATTGCAACATCGCCAAGTGCTTGGGAGGCAA
>CAZWRR010000085.1:0-3341 GCA_964635805.1 uncultured Staphylococcaceae bacterium | reverse complement strand
ATTACTCGTGTTAGCGCGTGAAAAAAATTACTCACGCACCGCAGAAATTTTAGAACTTACTCAGCCTGCAGTTACGCAGCAAATTAAGCGACTTGAAGAACAGTACAACATCCAAATTTTTGATAAAATTGGCCGCCAGTTGAAATTAACAATGGAAGGCGAAGTGTTAGTCGATAATGCGCGGAAACTTCTTGCGCTTGAAACGACACTTAACAAAGAAATGTTTAGTGAAAAAACCGGTCATCAAAAACTTGATATTGGTATTACATTAACCGCAGGAAACTACTTTATTCCCGAAATACTTGATGTTTTTAAAGTTAAGTATCCCCACACTCGTTTTAATTTTCATACTGATGTTGCGACAAACATTTACGAACGACTAAAATATCGGGAACTTGATTTTGCCATTATTGACGGAACGCCCCCCGTTGATGAATTTAAATATCATCTTTTAACGAATGATGAACTAATTATTATCGGCCCGCGTGACCACCCGCTTTCGCGCTCTAAAAAAGTAACGATCGACGACTTAAAAAAAGAAAAGTTCATTTTACGTCACGAAACAGCGAATACCCGCAAGATTTTTGAAAACTTTTTAACCGAGCACTTCGATAGCATAGCTAATTTTGATGTTATTTTAGAAATTGATAATACCGCGCTTATTAAGCAACTTATTATTAACGGGCATGGCTTAAGTGTAATGTCGCGGGCAATTTGCGAAGTTAATTTGCGCATTGGCACAATCAGCGAAATAAAAGTTGATAATTTTAAGCTCAAACGCGGTATTTATTTAATTTATCGCAAAGAGTTAAGTAATGATCCAATTATTCAAAGTATTTTAAACTTACAAGTATAAAAAAAACACAAGTAACGTTGCACATTGCAATCGTTAACGCTTGTGTCTTTAGAAATAACAAGTTACTGTTTCAAATAGTTTTCTTTTAATAGTTCGACTAAATTATCGATATGAACAATAATTTCATCATCAAGAAATCCACTTAAAACTTCACCACGTTCTTCTAAACGACGTTTTTTAATTTCGAGCAAATCAGTGATCGTTTGAAATACTAAACTTTCCATTACTACTCCTTTCTACTTCTTAAAAGCACAGTCATTTTAACACGGCGTAAACGCTGTGACAACTATATTAAGCTGTTGCAAGCCGAATAAGTTGGTTAATATACGCTTCATAAAACGCCGGTTCGCGGTACGGCGCCATATCTTTTTCGTCAACTTGGAGTAACTCAAATAACATTGGTAAAATTGCCGCACTAAAAATAATTAAATACCGCGCGCGTAATTCATGGGGATCATCACTTTTAATTGCTGCACTTAGTTTCGTGTAAACGAGTGTTGTAAACTCAGTGTCATTAAAAAACGCATTGAAAAGTTCATTCGCGCTCATGATTTGGTTATCAATTGAAAGAAAAAGATATTTAAAAATGCCTGCGTTTTCATCTGCAAACGTCATAATTAGTGAAAGCATTTCCGCAAGTAACAGTGTAAAATCTTCTTCAACTTGGCGTTGTAAACGTTTGCTAACTGCGCGTTTAAGATCATTTAAAACATCGAGTATAACCGCTTCAATTAAGCGATCTTTTGAACCAAAATGGTAGTTAACCGCAGCAATGTTCATATACGACTTATCGGTAATATCTTTAATCGTTACGTAGCCCCGCTCTTTAATTAATTGTTTCGTTGTTTCAAGTAATACAACACGCACATCTTTTTTACTCATATAGTGCCTCACTTTCAAATGCAATTTTAAATATCGTTATATCGTAATTATAGCGTAAGTTTGATAAAATGTAAATGGGCATTTCAAATGTGCGTTTAAAATGAGTGTTTAGGAGGAAAAAACAATGTTATATATCGTTACCGGGGCAACCGGTCACTTAGGCAATACAATCGTGCGTAAACTCGTCATGGAAGGCAAAGACGTCCGTGCATTCGTCCTTAAAGGTGAAAATACGGCAATGCTAACACCACTTAACGTGCCGCTTTACTTTGGCAACGTGCTGGATAAAGATAGTATTCGAAGTGTCTTAAACTTAACAAATACAAATTACACATATAAAGACGTTTGTTTCATTCACACAGCAGGCGTTATTTCAATTACGAACAAACAAGCAAAGCTTATGCAAAAAGTTAACGTTGACGGAACACAAAACGTGATTGATATTGTTAGTGAACTAAATATCGGCCACTTTATTTATATTTCTAGCGTGCACGCAATCCCCGAACCGCTTGATGACGTGCTGATTAACGAAACACTCGAGTTTCACGCTGACACAGTTGTCGGTGACTACGCAAAAACAAAAGCAACCGCAACGGCAAACGTCGTAGCCGCAATGGCTAACGGGCTCAACACAACAATAATTCACCCAAGCGGCATTATCGGCCCTTATGACTTTGGCAAAGCACATATGACACAGCTTGTTGAGCTTTATTTAAACCGCCGTCTCAACGCCCGCATTACCGGTAAATACGACTTCGTTGACGTCCGTGACGTTGCGGACGCAGTTTATGCAGCAAGCATTAAAAAAGCGTACGGTCCGTTCATAATAAGTGGCAATCAAATCGAACTAAAAGAGTTTTTTAGTGTAATGCAACAAATTGCGGGACGGAAAAGTAAACCGGTCGTCTTCCCCCGTTTTCTTGTAAAAATGTTCGTCCCGTTGTTTGAACGCAATGCGTACAAAAAAGGCACACCACCATTATTTACGAAATATTCGCTCTACACATTAAGTACACATAGTAAATTTAATAACGCGCGTGCGCGCGAGCTATTAAATTATGAACCACGTGCACTTGTGCCAACGATGAATGATATGGCGATATGGCTCGTAAATGAAAAACGCATCACCCAAAAACGGACGCTGCGCTTTATTATTAATAAGTTTAAAATAACGTAACGTTTTACATCCAATCACCAAAGCGGCGGATATACCACCGTTTAACGAGTTCAACACTACCAATATATAAAATACTAACCGCAAGGAGCCATAGTAAATATTCGGCTCCAAGTTTTTGTAAATTAATAAACGACCATAAATCAGTAAAACCAATGAGAAGGACAATTGCCGTAACTAAAAGCGTACTGATCGTAAGCACAAGCGAAGGCCGACGTTTTTAATCGGAATGCGGCTCGTGCGGATTGCATATATAACAAGAATTTGTGAAATCGCGCCAAACACGAACCATCCAGCGTGGAATCACCCTTAGCGCGTTGTTTCAAGCGCGCGGAATAGTGTTGATGCTTCAAGCTCACTTAACGTTTTCAGTAAAACCTCAGCTTCTTCTTGCCGTTTTACTTGTACTTCTTCCACTTTCCGCCGCCA
>CAZWRR010000084.1:0-3361 GCA_964635805.1 uncultured Staphylococcaceae bacterium | reverse complement strand
TATTCCCAACTGAAGGGCAGGTTACCCACGTGTTACTCACCCGTTCGCCACTAAGCTTAGATTCTAGCAAGCTAGGCACTTAGCTTCGTTCGACTTGCATGTATTAGGCATGCCGCCAGCGTTCATCCTGAGCCAGGATCAAACTCTCATTTAAATATTTTTGTTTAATTTTTAAGTTTTACATCCTAGTTCATAATTATTCTTTTGGTTTATTAAAAAAATTGACGTTGTTTATTTGTACATCTATTTAGTTTTCAAAGATCAATCGCACTACCGCAACCGTATTACTATAGTAATATGGTGGCCTCTAGGTGTAGCGCTTTCATATAATATCACGCAAATAGTTTGATGTCAAATATAAACTTTAGTTTTGACGAACAATTTCGTGATTCGTGTCTTTACCAAAACACTTGCCATATTAAACCACAAAGTATGTAGTAGTTCAACCAATATGATACGAAAAATTTGTTTTTAAATATTTTTGCTTTTTTTCGTGATTATATGGTTTGTTTTATAAGAAAAGAGGGCGGTTTATGCCCTCTGATTTATCAATAATATTCGTTGTTATATTACTCGAGACGTTTTTCTTTGTACTTTGTGTAGAAATGGAGACTTACCATCATAATTGTAAATAAAACGATAAGAAGGCCAAAACTAATCCACATCATTAACGGTCCTTGTGTAATTAACATAATAATCACAAGCATTGGAGCACCGAATATTGCCGCCATACCGCTGCCGTTAACTAAGTCTTCGGCAACACGACTTTCGTAATGGGGGTCAATTTCGCGAAGTAACGCAACACCTTCGCTTGCAGTGCCCATGAGCATGCCAAAGAAACCAAAGAATGTATACCAGCGCGTGCGCGGGAAGTATTTCTTCGTAATGAATTTGACGTAGAAAAATGACACAAGCGTTCCTAAGACGACGAGGACGGCAAAGAGCACCCACATTGAGGGGTCGTTAAGTTTACCGAAGTTAATCGCAATCACACCCGTTGTAATCATTAAGTCGAACGAAAGACCGGCAATACGGTTTTGCATATAGTTGTTCGTATAACGACGACGCATTAGTTTGCGTTTCATTAAGCGATTAATAATCGTTTTCATTAAGAGCGTCACTAAAATCGCAAATAAGAAGTTAAAGCCCCATAAAATTGATTTAAGTGCTTGGATACCAAGTTTGTCAATAATAAGGAAATCAAGCAGCTTCATGATTCCAAATGTAAGTAAGTATGTGCCGAGCACAAGTGCGATTTGAATCGTGAATTTGTCCATTGATTCAACGACAGGGACTTCGTCTTCATGATCAACAACGATGAGTTCAAATGATTTGCCCGCTTCGTCTTCTCCAAAACGCTTCACAACGCCTTTTTTATGGAGGACATTTAAAATAATTGTCCCAACAATCGTTGCCGCGATAAAACCAAGCGCGGCGATACTAAGCCCGAAGTCGCGGCCACCGACAAGGGCGTTAGCAGCGGGGTTGCCGTTTGCGTCAAGCAGCGTTTCAAACGTGCCGCCGATGTTTCCAGCTTGTCCTGGTCCTTGGCCGAAGCCCATTGGTAAAAGCACACCAGCGTACGGAGCCGCGCCAATTGCGTAATTTGCAAAAAGCAAACCAATTACGACACTAGAAAGAAAACCAACGATACCTTGAATTAAATAACCGCCGACTATTAAAAAGCCGGATTTAAGCGCG
Organism: uncultured Staphylococcaceae bacterium; assembly: GCA_964635805.1. Lineage (GTDB taxonomy): Bacteria > Bacillota_I > Bacilli_A > RFN20 > CAG-826 > UBA1361. The sequence goes on along the minus strand of CAZWRR010000084.1, from coordinate 1,660 downwards.
CGCCCATCTTTTTCCATTGCTTTTTGTGTTTGGACGAAGCCAAGCGCAATAAAACCAATCGCAAGCGAGTGGTACGTAATAAAATGCATAAATGATTCATCAATTAACAGCAAGCCGTCAATATTAACGTCAAGGGCAATAAATATGTATTTAAGCCCAAGCCCTAAAAAGCCGGCGATTAAACCCGTCGGCACTAAAAAGTTGCGTAAAAACGGAATTTTACGCCGTAAAATGTTGCCAAGTAACAACAAGGCACCGACGAAACCAAATTGCACGAGTGGAAACCAAAACGCGCTAAAACTACTTGTATCTGCGAAAATTCTCATCATATCCTCCTTTAAAGTCCTAACGCTGTGTGCGGTAGGGGAATGACTTTTTTATTAGCTTGTTCAAATTTTAAAGTGTTTGTAAAGATTTGGAATGTAACGACGAACTGATACGCGCTTGCTGCCGTATGTTTCGTAAGTTGAATTAGTTTTGTTTCGCCGTTATTTAAATAAATAATAACGTTTTCTTTTTGCGCCATTGTAATCATATTAATTTCATCAAACGCATAAAAAATATCCGCGCGCCTTTTTGTAAATTGCAGTTCTAAGCCGCGGCGACTAAACGTAACGTTAACTATACCGCGTTTACGGCGGCGACGTTGGTATAGGTCAATAAAGCGCGCGTGCGCGCGTATATTAAATGCTTCGTCCGCAATAATAAGTTGTTGGTACGCAAGTTTATTGTTGTGATCAAGCTCAATTGTCGTTTGCGGTGCTTTAAAGAAGGCACTATGTGAATATGCTTTGTTGTCGTAATGCATAACGAAGTCGCACTTCGTACAAATATACGTATCCCCGCTCGTTTTACTCGCGTTTACGCTATGACACTTTGGACACGTAAAGACGAGCCGTTCGAGCCCGAGCGCTTTATCTTTACCAACAAATTCCTGCCCGAGTTTTTCGTTTACTTCGTAGGCATTAACGCTAATTGCATCAATTAAATAGTTGCTAAGCGTTTCTTGGTCCATATGTTTGTAGTCATCATAGGCGAGCACTTCTTTAATGCCGCCATGATACGTGCCGCGGCGTTTTTTAATGCTCCAACGTGGATTTTTTAAATAACCTAAATCAAAATTAAAAATAACAATTGGTTGCTTTAAAAGCAAGGCAAGTTTGCCAATTGCGGCGGGGACGCTCGACTCTTTCCCTGTCATCGTACTATTGCCTTCAATAAAAATACCAATATTACCGCCTTCTCGACTAATTTCAATCATCCGTTTAATCGCAACAAAATCGATTTGGCTTTTGCTTTTCGGGACGGGGGCGAACGTATATTCTAAAAGCCGTGAAGAAAACCCTTTCGAAAAAATATGTTCACTCGAAAGATAATAAATTTGTTCACCCATCGTAAGTGACGTTAAAATCGGATCAAACGCACCGACGTGGTTACTAATAAATAAATACGGTTTATAACTTTGGGCAAGCCGGACACGTTTTGCGCGGTAACCAATTTTTAATTTAAGGAACCACCCAAGTAAGAAGCGGGCTAGTTTTACAAAGAAGTTGTGCCGTCTTTTGACGTATTTTTTTCGTTTCATAAACAAATTACCTTACTTCTTAATATAACACAACGGTGTTTTAATGTAATTAAAAAACGTTCAAAGTTTTAAAAA
>CAZWRR010000083.1:0-3413 GCA_964635805.1 uncultured Staphylococcaceae bacterium | reverse complement strand
GCAACAAAGCGATAACGGTTTTCTTTAATGTTTAAAAGCGCAAGTATGCTTTCGACATACCCTTTTGCGTCGTAAAAGTCATAGGCGACTTTACTTAATTCGTCTTGCAACTTTTTCCCACCAACAAGCACAAGTGCTAAATGTTCACCGTGATAGTTTGCGGCCGTTATTTCACTAAGTTCAAAAAGCGCAAAATCACTGTTTTGTCGGGCAACGTTGTAACGGGCACTACTTAATAAACTTGGCAGTATATGCGTACGTAAATACGTATGCACCGGCGTCATTGGATAGTGCAGACTAAGCGGTGCGCTCGTATGGAGTGTTTGTAGTAACACGGCTTCTTCTTTACTTACTAACGTGTACGTTAGTGTTTCATAAGCACCCGTACTACGTAAATACGCACGTACGTTGTTACGTTTTGTTTGCGCGCTTGTTAAGTGGCCGACGCTTGCGGTAAGCGCGGGAAGTTCTGTGCTTACATGGCTAAAGCCAAGGAGGCGAATAACTTCTTCCGCTAAACAGGCGTTCGTAAATATATCAAGTCGGTAACTAGGAACTGTAACAACGTTATCTTTGCCCACAGTAATCCCCACGCGCTTTAATGTGTCTTTAATTAGTGCGTCGCTAAAGGCAGTACCTAAAAGCGCGTTAATACGCTCTTTATTGTAAATTACTTCGCGTTTTGCTAATGTGCTTTGCACTGTGTTTATTGTGTTACTAACTTTGGCATCTTTATTTGCTTCTTTTATTAAATGAAGCGCTAAATTCATTGCAAAAAGCGTTGCGCTTTCATCAACACCACGCGCAAAGCGAAGACTTGCTTCGCTACTTACACCGGCGCGACTCATCGTGCGGCGAATAGCGGCGTGATCAAACGTTGCGACTTCAATCGCGATGTTTTTGCTTGTATTTGTTACACCTGTACTTTTTGCGCCAAGCACACCGCCAAGACATGCAAGTTCACCGCCGGCAACAATACTTTGATCACCAATATCGGCACTATACGTAACGTCATCAAGGGCAACGAACTCTTGTTTAAAGTTTGCGGTAACAACAAAATCCGTGCTCTTTAATTTATCAACGTCATACATATGTAACGGACGCCCGGTTAAAAGCATCACGTAGTTACCAATATCAACAATATTATTAACAGGACGCATCCCATGCTTTAGTAAAAGTGTTTGCAGCCACGCCGGCGAATCACTAACTTTAACACCACGCACTTCCGTTAACGCAAATTGCCGCACTAGCGGTGTATCAAGTTTTAGTGTTAACTTTGTTGTAAAGTTGCTTGTTACGTCGTAGGTTGGAATACTTACTTCTTCTTCAAAAAGCGCCCCAAGTTCACGCGCTAAGTTGTAAAGCGCATAGACGTCACTGCGGTTTGGCAGTGGTTTAATATCAAAAAGTGTATCGTCAAGGCCCAAGTAATCAAGCACATTACTTTCACCAACAGGCGCGGCGCTATCTAATACTTCAATACCAGCCTTACTTTCGGCACTTAACATATGTTCGGGGACACCAAGTTCATTTAAACTACAAATCATCCCTTTGCTTGTGTGTCCTCTTATAACGGTTTCTTTAATTGTAAGCTCCGGGAGCTTTGCACCAACTTTAGCGACAATTACTTTTTGGCCGGCCCGGACGTTAGGCGCACCACATACAATGGGGAGCGTCTCGCCTTGTGCGTTAATGCGTACTTCACAACTACTTAAATTAGCAGTGCCTTCTATTTTAGTGCTATGCACTACTTCACCAATCACAAGGTTTGTACCGCTTGCAAGCCGTGTTATTTGTTCAACTTCAATACCAGCAAACGTGAGCTTTTCAGCGATTTGTTCGTCACTGTACTTTTTTAAATTAACATACTGTTCAATGAGGTTTCGTGAAACTAACATTTAGCGTACCCCCTTTGGGAAACTATTTAAAAAGCGAATATCATTTTGATAAAAGCGGCGAATGTCATCAATATCAAAGCGAAGCATTGCGACGCGTTCAATGCCGATGCCAAAGGCAAAGCCGCTGTAAACGGCTGGGTCGTAGCCGTTAAGCTCTAAGACAAGCGGATTAACGACACCCGCACCAAGAATTTCAATGTAGCCCGTTTGTTTGCACGTGCTGCAGCCTTTACCACCGCACACGTGACAGCTAACATCAACTTCAACGCTTGGTTCGGTAAACGGGAAGTAACTGCTGCGGAAGCGGATTTTCCGGTCGCTACCAAACATTTTTTGCACGAATAAGTTTAGTGTTGCTTTTAAATGCCCAAGGTTAATATCTTTATCAATCACAAGCCCTTCAATTTGACCAAACTGGTGGCTATGCGTATTATCATCTTCGTCCCGGCGATACACTTTGCCCGGACTTATCATTTTAATGGGGGTGTTGGGACTTGCTTGCATCACCCGCGCTTGGCTTGGGCTTGTGTGCGTGCGTAAGAGCAGTGATGTACTTATGTAAAACGTATCTTGCATGTCGCGCGCCGGGTGATCAAGGGGGATGTTTAAAAGGGTGAAGTTATAATCATCTTCCTCAACTTCCGTGCCTTCGACAACGTTATAACCCATCCCTACAAAAATATTAATCATCTCGTCTTTAATTAAATGAAACGGATGCATGCTTGACGGCAGAGCTTTTTTGCCAGCAATCGTAACGTCGAGCTTTTCAGTCGCTAGACGTGCTTCTAACGCCGCAGCGCTTAGTTCGCCTTCTTTACTTTTAAAAGCGTTTTCAATAATTGTTTTAAGTTCATTGACCGCTTGACCAAACGCCCGTTTTTGTTCGTTTGGTAACTCTTTAAGTTTTGCCATCAGCATTAAAATGACGCCGCGCCGTGCAAAATAGTGGTTTTTAATTTCGTTTAGTAACGCGGGGGTTGAAGCTGTACTTATTTTTTGTAGCGCTTCTTCCCGCAGTTTATGCATATCGTGATTAGTCATACTCGTCTCCTTTTAATAAAAAAGCGTCCCCGTTAGGAACGACTTCCGCCGTGGTACCATCCTAATTGCCACTTAATTGTAACTGTAACGTAGTTAACGGGTCATCAACCGGCTCCGAGGTGAATTCATGTTCATTTGTTTAGTGCTTCCACCCTCTCACTATCGCTGGTATGTTAGTTTGAACATTACTACTTCTCATCAACGCTCTTTTATTATACTTTATAATAAACGAAAAACAAAGCAACTATAGTTCTTTCACTGTTTTGATACTTTATGCGTAAAGAAAGAATTGTGTGTTGTCATTTCTTAATATTTAAGAAAAAATCTTAAACTTGAATACTTTGTGTTTGAAAAGTATGGCTTTTTAACGTTGATAAAGCACTTATTCTTCAATGGTAATGTTTACTTTAAAATCACTAAATATTGTGGGTACGATTATTCCTTAATAAAAAACGATTTTTTTGAAATAACTAC
>CAZWRR010000082.1:0-3461 GCA_964635805.1 uncultured Staphylococcaceae bacterium | reverse complement strand
CAGCACTTCATTTAAAATGTAGTCTTCAAGCGCAAAGTAAAAATACGGCGTTAAATGACCTTCGTTGTTATGCTTTACTAAAATCATATCGTTTACGCGAAATGCGCGCTAATTTTACGCAAGTAAGTTTCGCGATTACGCGCCTCATGCACGCTTGGGCAGTGAATCCACGTTGGATTCGTAATCCCGACCATTTGCAGTGTGCCGATACTGAGTCGATTATTAATCGGATCACCAAGCATCGCAAAGTAATTTTCGTCAATTGTGCCGGTTGTTAATATCGTAACTTTCGGAATGTTTAACACCGGTTTTATATCGTAACCAACTTGATCGTATGTGTGGCCTTTTAAAAGTACTTTATCATAAAAACCTTTCAGCATTGCCGGCTCACCATACCACCAAATTGGAAAAATTAGCACGAGTTCGTCTGCTTTCTTTAACTTTAAAACATAATCCTTCGCTAACGGATCAAAGTACTCGCCTTTGCTAAAAAGCCGTAAGTCATCCGCGGTCATCACCGGATTAAAACCGTCTTTATATAAATCAATGACGTCCACGTTTGCACCTTTGTTCGCTAACAAACGTGTGACTTCACTAAGCACATGGCGAGAAAAACTTCCGTCCCAAGGATGTACATATATCACTAATGTGTTCATCATTTCTTTCCTCCTTTTGGACACCTTTATTGTAGTATATAAAGAAAATTAACCGAAGGCATTTGCTTACAAAATGTATGTATTTTTTTATAATGCAAAAGCAGAGAAAATGCTCGCGTACGCGCCGGCGCATTATTTAAGTTATGTCAGTGCAATAAAACAACAAAAAATAATAAGAGAAAACACCACTACTTGTTCATAGTGTGATAAACTTTAAGCGGAACAAAAAGGAGAAAGACGAATGGATATTGTTTTACAAACAGCAAACTTAAGTAAGCGTTTTTCCTCGACCCTTGCGCTTGATAACGTAAACATGACAATTAGACGTGGTGATATTTACGGCTTTATTGGCGAAAACGGCGCAGGTAAGTCAACGCTTATCCGTGTCATTAGCGGTATTAATCGCGCATCCGCAGGTGCTTTTACGCTAAACGTAAGTGAAAAAACGGGCAGCGTTGCCGCAATTGTCGAAACACCTGCACTTTACGGCAACTTAAATGCCGTTGATAACTTAAAAACGCAAAGTGATTTATTAAAATTAGTAAAAACTGAAGCTGAACTACACAACGTCTTGCGCGAAGTTGGGCTTGAAAGCGAAGTTGTAAGTCGCAAAAAAGCGCGCAACTTTAGTTTAGGCATGAAACAGCGGCTTAGTATTGCCCTTGCGCTTTTAAGTGAACCCGAGTTTATTATGCTTGATGAACCGATGAACGGGCTTGACCCGGTCGGCATTAAAAGTATCCGCGACTTAATTATTAAACTAAACAAAGAAAAAGCGACAACATTTTTAATTTCGAGTCATATTTTAAACGAACTTGATAAAGTCGCAACAGTGTACGGTTTTATTAGCAAAGGCAAACTTGTTGAAGAAATAAGCGCAACTGCGCTTCACGAAAAAGCAACCGGACTAACGCAGATTGTCCTTGAAGAACCGCTTAGTGAAAAAGGGGCAGCGCTCCTTACTGAGTTTGATTACGAACTAGTTGATAGTAAGCAGTTAGTCGTAAAAGACGAGAAAAAAGCGCAAAAGCTTTTCCAAACATTACTTACGCACGATATCGCGGTGCGTGACTACAACGTGATCCGCGAAACGATTGAAGAGTATTACTTTAAAGTAATCGGGGGAGGGGCGAAATAATGAAAGCATTATTAAAAGCGGATTCACGCCGGATTTTGAAAAACCCCTTAACGTACATTCTCTTAGGTATCGCCTTTATTCTACCCGTGCTTACTACTTCAATGCTTTACGGGTTAATTCTTTTTGCAGTTGAAGGTGATATTAGTTTAATGCCCGCGGGCGCAGCGGAAAATTATGCGCAAAGTTTTAGTTTGTTAAATAACGTTGGGCTAATGATGATTATTTTTATTAGTCTTATCGTTGCCCAAGATTTTAGTCAGTTTACGGTCCGCAATAAAATAATTGCCGGCTATAGCCGCACAGCGATTTACTTTAACGTACTTATCGTAAACTTAACGCTTGCCTTCCTTACAACATTTATTAATAGTTCCAGCACGTATCTTACCGCCCTTATTTTCCAAGGGTTTAAAAATCCCGAGTTTGGGGAAATATTTAAGTTTGGCCTTATTGGCTACAGCAGTGTGCTCATGCTCTTTGCGTTTAACACACTGTTAGTTGTCAACTTTAAAAAGGCAACAGGCCCGCTGCTTTTAACAGTCGCGCTACCATTTGCCATATTACTATTAAGCGGTATTAACGAAGCAATTAACTTTTTCTTTAGTGTTAATATCCAAGCTGTTTATTACGCTTTTCCACTTTTACGTCTTGTACTTGTCTTAGGTAGCGATACGCGCGAATGGTATTATGCGCTTCTTGCAAACGCTGTGCATATTGGCTACTTAATCCCGCTGGGCTTACTCATTACAAAACGTACGGATTTTAAATAAACACACATAAAACGCTAATAAATACTAAAAAAGGACGTGTGAACGTCCTTTTCATTAATCGTTATAATATTTTTATTATTTAAATGTTGGATAAACTTCGGTCACAAAATCAGCATTTGTGTAATCCCAAATATCGCTATCCCACACGAGTGTTGTCGCAAAGAAATCGTTATCAATGTCAGCAAGCGCAATTTCCGTGCCTTCAAATGTGGCTAAAGTGTTGGGATCTTCATTAGGTTCACCGTCCGTCGTAAACAAACTAACTGCGTAATAAACTTCATTAAGCACAGTTGTTGTGCCAAACGGCATCCCGATTAAATTGCTTACGTACATATCCCCGGTCACCGTACCTTGGGCAACGATGCGATTAAGAATAACGTTTGATCCGGTTGTTGCTGCAAAGAGTAAGGCAGCTTGACTTTGCGCTGAAACGACGTTGCCAGCAAAGAACGCATCACTAATCACAATTAGCGCATCATCCGCACGCCCGACAAAACCACCAATATGGCTGCCAGAAAATTGTCCGCCCATCATCACTTTACCACTTACGTCTGCGGCAACGTAGCTATCACTAATCGTAAGGTTAGCGCTACTAACAAAGGCGACAAAACCACCAACTGTATTATGGCCGACAAGATGTGCGCCTTTTTCAACAAAACTTTGCGCTATTATTACGTCTGCTTCACTAATTAAGCCGACAAGTCCGCCAAGGTTATCATTACGGCCACTAAATGTTGCACTACTCGCAAACTTTACGTTCGTAAGTTCAAGTGATGCTTGCTCAAAAATAACACCAACAATGCCGCCCACAGCTTCAACGGCGTCAAAAGCACCGGTGGCAATCATGCCAAGATGGCCGCTATGCGAACTATCACTAATTGCAACAACGCTATCAGCGCC
>CAZWRR010000081.1:0-3481 GCA_964635805.1 uncultured Staphylococcaceae bacterium | reverse complement strand
CCGTAGTAATACTATTAAATATAAATTTTTTCCCGTTTTCAGCAATGACTGAAGAAATGACTACATCTCCATTATCTTTTAAATGATAAGTATTGACCGGATACAAGTAACCATCGAAAGAATAATTCCCGTATACTTTAAAGTAATTAACGGCATTCTCTAATTCGAATAACTCATATACGTATTTGGATTTTCCGTTTATAGTTCCGGGAGTTGCTGCACCGAGATTAATCGATAACGATCTTTGTCAAATGATATCGCCTTCTGGTCTATTTCCTGCATCTCTAACTTTCCCAGTATTCGTCCATTCAGCTAAATGATTCTGAAGTTTTCCGATATCGACATTTAGTTTATTCACATCAGTAACTAATTTGTTAATCGCACCGATGTTATTATTAACCGAAGTATATATACCTTTAAGTAAATCATTAAGTAAAACATCTAATCCGACAACATACTTTTTGTCAATTCATCCGTGAATATTCCAAACCGGACTAGCTTCAGTTCCGATATTAACCTTGATACTTTTAGGAACTAAATTCCAAATATCATCTTGTTTACTTGTACTAAACATTTCCGTAAAGTCACTTAATATCTTCTCGGCTTCTGTCTTCTCGAAAGGAATATATACGTTATTACCAAACGGATCAAAGTCCCTCCAGTAAACGCTCTTAATATCTTCCCCTAGGAACTTAACTTCTACTATTGAACCAACATCAGGAATCAAAGTCTTGAAGTTATACGGTTTACAGATAATCGTGTTCGTCTTTAATACCGTAGATTGAACTCCAGTTGTATAAGTGGTGTCGGAGAATCCATAGTTTAATGTCGGGGTAATTCTCGGAACGTAAACTTCTAGTTCGTGAGTTGTAGTATTTACTTTCCTGACTTCGCCCATATATCAGGTATTAATATTAAATATGTTATTCTCCATGTGTTCACCTCTTATATGTTAATTGTATACTTTAGTATTTTGGTTTCTGACTCTGATAATGTTTGTTTATGCATCATTGTTTTAGAGATTAGAATATCTGGTGCGGAACCAGCAGTTTCTACGAATAATCCCATTTCTCCTAATTGAATTGCTTTCTTAGGTACGATTTTGATAAAGATCGTAATCTTTCTCGTGCGCTTATCCAGGTAATTCTTTATCGATGGAGGTGTAACATTTATTAGAGACTCTTCCCACTCCTCTCTATCGATGTATTTGTATCTGTTAGAGACGCTTTCCAAGCTGGTGAAGTAACCGATAGTTCTTCTTTAGAATATCAAATATCGACAACACCATTTTCTCCTGTTTCTAAAGGATCATTAAGTTTCGTGTCTGATATCTTAACTTGCTGATTAGTATTTCCGCCTCTTCCGATTTGTATATATAGATTTGCTTTCGAGATATCATTTTCCCATAAATAAGTTCTTCCGTTTTTAACTATCATTGTAATACCTCCTAGTAGAAATAAATCGTATAGATAATCTTCTTACTTGTATCTGGTTCGAAGAATATCGGATCGAAATATAAATGTGTCAACATCTTTTTTATTGGAGCATTTGCATCTTTTGTAGTAGAATAGAAAATACCCAACTCGCCTAATATATAGGTCTTAGTGTCGTTATTGATTAAGTCACTCGAGAACTCTATCTTTAAATCATCGAAATCGAAAGCAACACCTAATCCCTCGAATATCGAAGTATTGATATAGAGAGGATCTTCGGAATTATCCGATAGCACATCTGAAATTGGTGCGATTAACTTATCGTCTGTTTTAGTTGCCTTTGCTCCGATGTTTGCAGAAGAACCTGCCCCGAATTTAATATCCGAGATAAACCCGTTAGTCGCTTCGTTTGAAATATTATCCGGTGCCTCACCAGCAATACCTTGAAGGTCTGTTCACGAACTAGTGATATCGTTTAATAGTTTCGCCATTAAGATCCTACGGAAATAATCTGTGATTGCATTATCCTGATCTAATTCGACATTTCCTTTATCATCTAGTATCTTAACATTTCCTCGTAATACCATCAACCCTTCTGATTGACTTAAATTATCCGATAATTTCATCTGATTCACCTCCGTAGTTATATATCTTTTCCGGATTGATGAACTTACCAATTTCCGGTATCTGTAATGTAAAATATGTAATCTTATCGATTACGATTGTTTGTTTAGGAGTATCCATAAGAGGAATACTCATCTTGTCATATTTATTATCCATGTTATTCCTCCTATGTAATATCCTTGATTTCTTCATCGAAGAACCAATCGTCTTCGTATCTTGCTTCCGAGTAAATCATTAAGTCCTCGGCAAACACAAATGTTTCTTTCTGATTTGTTAAATCGAACTGGTGTGTATCCTCGTATAGTGTTACTTTATAACTCATGAAGAATGACAACATCGAAATTAAGAAATCGTAGTAGTCCTCTGATGAGAAGTTCTTATTATATGTATATACTGTTTTTAGTAAAGTCAAGTCGTTCGATTTAAGCATCGTTTTTAATATCTTGAATAAACTACCGAGGATATTATTATATTTGACAATTGTCGTTAGTCGTTCCTCTGGTATTACTGATACGTTATTATAGTCTGTTATGAAGTCTTTTAAGAACTGCTGCATGTCATCTGGTGCTGGAACTGATTCTGATTCTGCAAAATCTTCTGCAAAATCTTCATATTCCTTTACATAGAATAAATTTGAAGGTCTTTCGAAGAATGTTTTAATAACTAAATCAACAATCTTAACAAAAGTTGAATTAATCGCTAAAGTATTGCTGATATTTGATTCTTTCATGATATATTCTTCTCTGAATATCGTATTTTCCGTGTAATCTATTAAAAATTGTAATAAGTCTTGTAGATTAACGTTATAAAGGTTCGTTATATCTAATTCGACTGTGTTTATATTGTTTTTCTGTAGTATATCGATGTATTTAGTCTTAGTATTTGATTTATTTTGATCATCTTCTTGATCATCTTCGATAATTGTCAATAAGTTTGTCGATGTTAAGAAGTCTATTATGAATCTAGCAGAGTTTTTGAATTCACTATTAGAATAACCGATAGCAAGTAACATCTTTCTTAGTTTAGTCACGAAATTGTTTTCCTCAGTAGTTCTTTTGGTAATCTTCATCGTTTCTGTATTCGGATCTAAATAAATCTCGTTATCTATATCTGTTTCGTATTTATATCTGTTCATCGATAGTTGTGTTGAACCATTAATTTTATCGAATAGGAACTCGTCAATTTCAGCTTCTGTTATGTCACCACTGATAATAGCCTTTAATTCATCTACGAATAAATCAATACGATTCTTTCCGGTTACAACTTCTTCAGTTAACTCTTCTGGTGTAGGAACTCCATAAAATGTATCGTAATCGTAAGGATCATCATTCTCATCAACAGCAAGAGCTACTTCTTCCGGAGCATATAACTCATGCATATGAGCATACATAAACTTAATATGATCCATTAGTTTCTTATAATCA
>CAZWRR010000080.1:0-3514 GCA_964635805.1 uncultured Staphylococcaceae bacterium | reverse complement strand
GCTTACATTTGTTCGACTTATTATTTATAATAATAAAGACAACAACAAATAGGAGGCTTTATAATGAGCGTTAAAAAAACATTTATGTCATTAGATGGTAATGGCGCTGCTGCTCGTGTTAGTTATTTATACACGGACATCGCTGCGATTTACCCAATTACACCATCTTCAAATATGGCAGAGCTTGTTGACTTATATTCGTCACAAGGAAAATTGAACTATTTTGGAAGTAGTGTTAAAGTAACGGAAATGCAAAGTGAAGCCGGCGCGGCCGGTGCTGTTCACGGTGCACTTCAAGGAGGGGCGCTTGCAACAACATACACCGCCTCACAAGGTTTACTTTTAATGCTTCCAAATATTTATAAATGGGTGGGAGAATTATTGCCAGCAGTACTGCACGTTAGTGCCCGCAGTATCGCCGCACGTTCACTTTCCATTTTTGGTGATCACCAAGATATTTATGCGGTGCGGCAAACGGGTGTAACGATGCTTGCAAGTCACAGTGTCCAAGAAGTTAGTGACCTTGCCCACGTTGCCCACTTAATCGCGCTTGAAGCAAGTGCGCCGATGCTCCATTTCTTTGATGGATTCCGCACAAGTCACGAAATTCAAAACGTTGAAGTCGTTGATGATAGTGATTGGGAAAAACTTTTACCAGTTGAAAAAATTGCCGAGTTCCGCGCGCGTGCACTTAACCCGCATGTTAACGCTGTAACGCGTGGTGGCGCCGAAAACGATGATATTAGTTTCCAAGGTAAAGAAGCCCAAAATACGCATTACAACCGTGTTCTTGCGATTGCTGAAAAATATTTAGCAAAAGCGAGCGAACTTACGGGTCGCAATTACGCCCCGTTCGTCTATTACGGCCACCCTGAAGCAACGAAAGCAATTATTGCAATGGGTAGCGTCACGGAAGCGCTTCGCGAAGTTGTTGATGATTTAAATAAAAAAGGTGAAAAAGTTGGCTTAGTTAAAGTTCACTTATACCGTCCGTTTAGTAATGAATGGTTAGCGAAAGCAATTCCTGCATCCGTTAAACATATCGCCGTCTTAGACCGCACGAAAGAAGTTGGCGGTGTTGGCGAACCACTTTACGTTGACGTTGTTACCGCTTTACGCCAAGTTGGCCGCAAAGTTGACACGATCGTTGGTGGTCGCTACGGTATTAGTAGTCGCGACACACAACCAAAACACTTAAAAGCTGTTTATGACCATTTAGGTAAAGATTTATGGCATTCGTTTACGATTGGTATTCATGACGATGTCACGAATTTAAGTGTAGCGTGGGATGACAGCTATCATATCGACAGCGGTCATACTGAATGTTTATTTTACGGTTTAGGTAGTGACGGTACAGTTAGTGCGAACCGCTCAAGTATCCAAATTATTGGGGACGCAACGGGCCAATATGCACAAGCTTACTTCGCGTATGACTCACGTAAAGCCGGCGGACCAACCCGTAGTTACTTACGTTTTGGTCAAACACCAATTCATTCTACGTATTACGTTGAAAACGCGAGCTTTATTAGTTGTTCGCAAGATTCATACTTATATAAATTTGATATGATTCGCTACTTAAAAGAAGGTGGAACATTCTTACTTAATACTTCACTTAGCGGCGAAGAATTAATTAATGCATTACCAAACCGCGTTAAATACGGTTTAGCAACGAAAAAAGCAAAGTTTGTTGTAATTGACGCAAATAAGATTGCCCAAGAAATTGGTATGGGTCGTCACACAAACACAATTTTACAATCTTCATTTTTCTATCTTAACGAACAAATTATGCCGTACAGCGAAGCGTTAACACGTATGAAAGATTATGCGCAGTTAACGTATGGACGTAAGGGTGATGAAATCGTTGAATTAAATCACAAAGCAATCGATATGGGTGCCGCGCACTTAGTCGAAGTTAAAGTTGATCCAGAATGGACAAAACTTAAACCACTTAAAGTTGTCGAACTTTTAGGTGACCGCTATTTTGATGAATACGTCAACCCCATCGATAACTTAGAAGGTTACGATTTACCGGTTTCGCGCTTTACAGAATGGGATCTACTTGACGGCACGATGACAAACGACATTACGTTTAAACAAAAACGCAAAATTGCTGCACAAGTGCCACGCTGGATTAAAGAAAATTGTATTCAGTGTAATACGTGCTCGCTCGTATGTCCGCACGCGACAATTCGTCCGTTCCTCTTAACACCGGAAGAAATTGCCGGATTACCAGAAAACGTTAAAGACGAACATGTTCAAGCAATGGGACCAACGGTTGCTGATTATCGTTTCCGCATCCAAGTTAGCCCAATGAACTGTGTTGGCTGTGCGCTTTGTGTCGTTACATGTCCTGGCCGTGGTGGTAAAAAAGCGCTTGAAATGGTTGACGCAAAAACGCAATATGAATTTGAACCTGCTGCTGATTACTTATACAAACAAGTTAGTTACAAGAGCGATAAATTCCCACTTACAACACCAAAAGGCGTTGGTTTCTTAATGCCTTACATGGAAATTAGTGGCGCGTGTGCCGGTTGTGGGGAAACACCGTATTACCGGCTAATTACGCAACTTTACGGCCGCGATATGCTCGTTGCAAACGCAACTGGCTGTTCCTCAATTTACTGCGGTAGCGTGCCGGGCACACCGTTTACAACGAACAAAGATGGACAAGGTGTCGCTTGGGGTAATAGCTTATTTGAAGATAACGCTGAATACGGCTTTGGCATGCGTGTTGCCCAAGACTACAAACTTAGCTTAATTATTAAATTAATGCACGAAGCGCGGCCAAGTGTTAAAGGCCGACTCGGTGAATTAATTGACGACTATGTCGTTAACTTTAAAAACCGCAATCACGTGCGTGAATACTTAAGCGAATTAGTTGAACTGCTCGAACAAGCAACACACCCAGCACTTCAAGAAGTCGTTAAATACAAAGACAGTATTTTAGATAAATCAGTCTGGATTATTGGTGGTGACGGCTGGGCGTATGACATTGGCTACGGCGGTCTTGATCACGTCTTAGCAAGTGGCGCGAACGTTAATATTCTTGTGATGGATACCGAAGTTTATAGTAATACCGGTGGTCAATCAAGTAAAGCAACGCAAGCCGGCGCAATTGCGAAGTTTGCCGCAAGCGGAAAACCAACGGCGAAGAAAAACTTAGCAATGATGGCAATGGCGTATGACGACGTTTACGTTGCCCAAGTTGCCCTTGGTGCTAACCCAGTCGCGACAATTCGCGCAATTAACGAAGCCGAAGCATTTAACGGGCCGTCGATTATTATTGCTTACTCACCATGTATCGAACACGGTATTCGCGGCGGCTTAAGCAACCATATCAGCGTTGAGAAAAAAGCAGTTGCAAGTGGTTACTGGCCAATCTTCCGGTACGACCCACGGTTAGAAGAAGAAGGCAAATCACCACTAATGTGGGATATGAAAGAGCCAAACTATGAAGAATTCCGTGAATTCGTCATGGGTGAAACAAGGTTCTCACAATTACCACACGTTAATC
>CAZWRR010000079.1:0-3539 GCA_964635805.1 uncultured Staphylococcaceae bacterium | reverse complement strand
CGCACGATTGGCCAATACATTAATGACATCTGGGGTATTGATAAACTTTAATGGTTACGCTCTACACACCATTTTATTTAGAAGCGCAAGCAAAGCTTGATGCGCGGATAATGGCTGAACATAACGTTGGCTATAATGATACAAAAAACGAACGGCTGCTCGCGCTTTTTGTTGAGCTAGCTGAACTTGCGAACGAAACACGCAGTTTTAAATATTGGTCAAATAAAGCAGCAAGTAGCAAAGAAATACTTTTAGAAGAATACGCGGACGGCATCCATTTCTTCTTTAGTGTCGCCCTTGCCTACAACTTAACGCTGCCAGAAGTTATTACTAGCGAAGAACAAAGTGAAAAAGACGTAACGTTGCTCTTTTTAAACGTGTTTCAGGCGCTTAACGACTTTGCGGCAGAGCAAGACACGAATTCGTTCGTAACGAGTTTAAAAGCGTATTTAACGCTTGCGAAAGCGCTTACGTTTACAAGTAGCGTAATAAAAGCGGCCTACGAAGCAAAGATGGTGGTAAACTATAACCGCCAAGATAGTAAGTATTAGAAAGAGGAAGATTTAAAACATGGATAAACAACGATTAGATTTATTAAAACGCTTAAGTGAAGTAAGAGGCATTAGTGGCGACGAACGTGAAGTTGCTAAACTTGTTAAAGCTGAACTCATTGACGTCGCTGATAGCATTGAGTTTGATAACTTAGGTTCACTTATCGCGACCGTAAAAGGGCAAGACAAAGACGCACCAGTTGTGATGCTAAGCGCCCATATGGACGAAGTTGGTTTCGTTGTGCGCGGTATTGAAAAAGGTGGTTATCTCCGCCTTCATAACGTTGGTGGCTGGTGGCCCCACGTTGTACTCGCCCAAGAATTCACCGTCAAAACGCGGGAGGGGAAAGAATATCTCGCCGTAAGTGGCGCGCAACCGCCGCACGGCATGCCGCCTGAACAACGCAATAAAGTGCTGGAAGTAAAAGACTTATATTTAGACTTAGGTGTAAGTAGCGATGAAGACGTAAAAAACCTCGGCATTCGCCTTGGTGACACCGTAACACCGCGCCAAAACTTTGCGGTAATGAACGACGGTAAAACACTCTTAGGGAAAGCGTGGGATGACCGCGTTGCCGTTGCCGTTGGCATTGAAGTCTTAAAAGAAATTAAAAAAGCGAAGATCGACGCAACAGTCGTGCTTGCCGCGACCGTCCAAGAAGAAGTAGGACTGCGCGGTGCCCGTACATCTGCACAAAAAATTAAACCCGACTTAGCGTTCGCGCTTGACGTCACAATGAGTTACGATTTACCTGGCTCACCGGCGCTCGACACGAAGCTTGGGGCCGGCGCAGCGCTTAGTGTAATGGACGGCAGTGTAATCGCCCATCGCGGCTTATTCGACTATGTCGAAAGTATTGCCAAAAAACACAAAGTTAAATATACGTACGACGTCATGACTGCTGGGGGCACTGATAGTGGCGAAATCCATAAAGTTGGTGACGGTGTTGTCAATATGACACTTTCAATTCCGTGCCGCTATTTCCATAGCCATACGTCACTTGTGCATTACGACGACGTAAATGCAAGCATCGATTTACTTGTGCACACATTAAAAGATATTAAGCGTGAGACACTTGTCGCGTTACGTAAAACAAAGTACGAATAAAGACAAAAACATAATTAAACAAACGAACCACCAACCGGTGGTTTTTTTGTAAATACCCGCACTTTTATAGTAAATAATGCAAACAATATAAAAGTAAGGTAAAATAAATTTGGGAAAAATATTATGAAAATAAAGAGACTATTAACACTCCTTTTATTACTCATAGCACTAAGTGGGTGCAAAAGTAATAACAACAATACGTGCACAAATAATGATGGTTGTCGCGTTGGTGCACAAACTGTGTTATAATAAAACTACAGTCCTTGGCGCAGCGAGTAACATCGCTGCGCTTTTTTATTATATGCACAAAATTATTACTTATAGTCAAAAGAAAATTACAACTAATTAACTTTTTTGCTTGACTTGTTGATATAGTCGTAATAAAATTAAGACATGAGGAGAAAGCGGATGAAACAAAGTGTAATTAAACAGTGTCCCGTGTGTCACGGTGAAATGTACGTGTCGCGCTATAGTTGCCGCGCTTGTAACGTTGAAGTAAGTGGTGACTTTGGCAGTGCGAACGCACCATCGTTATTTGAGCTTGACGCAAGTGATACAAACTTCATTAAGTTATTTATGAAACATGAAGGTAATTTGCACAAAACGCAAACTGAACTAGGGCTAGGCTACAACGCTGTTAAAGCGCGGATCCAAAGCATAAATATAAAACTAGGGAATTTCGCCGCTATTATTGCCGACGAAGTTGTGACAACGCTTAACGTTAGTAATAGTGGTTTACCAAGTGATCATTTAAAAGCACTGTTAAATAAGCATGGGGGCCGCGCAGAAGTAGCAATGCTCCGCGGGGAAGCGCTCCAAATTTGGATGACGAGTGACGGCATTGCGAATTCTGGTCTTCCCGGCCTCGTTTGTGAGTGGCATATATTTGATGCGATCGTTACAAAAGCGCAAGAGCTTGGCGGACAAATGTATCGCGGTGACGCGCAAAGTCAGCAAGGGAAACGCATTGGTGACGCGACCTTTCACCTTGACACAATTGATGCCTATATTAGTGTGAACTTTTATGGTCATGCGCTTGGCTCAACAACACTGCGTCGCTCAACGTACTACGCGGCGATCTTAGCGTGGGCGAATATTGCTTCAAACCACCGTAGCAGCGGTGCAGGTGGCTACATTAAACTATTGCCACCATGGGACACCGTAAAGGAGCACTAACCGATGGCAGGCACTCTTCCAAACCCCGAAGGCTACTGGATTTTGCTTGATAAGTTAGGCAACGAAACAACGTACTACACGAAGTGCTACGCAAAGACGTATATCCACAAAGCTACAAACACAAAATACAGCCGTGGGCGGATGCATGTTTTCTTCCCGAAAAAAGGCGAAAACTTAATGCCACCACTCATTGAAGAAAGTGACGAATTTACGTTTGTCTACGCTAAAGCAAAACGGCAAGCTAAACCACTTTCAACACTTGATGAAATTTATATTAATGAACTACTTAAATCGATCTTTAAAAAATAGGAGTAAACCATGAATATTAATAAACAAGCATTTAAAATATGGTTAGAAAGTAACTATAGTTACTTAACCCCAGCAACAAGGCGCACAATATATTACGAAGCGTTTTATATAACGCGCCATAATGTCGGTCTTTCCCTTGCAGAAGTTTTAAGTGGTACTAAAACCCGTAACGACGTGCTTGATGCTTTGCACGCTTATTTACTTGCCCAAGACAAAAAGCCAGGAACACGGCCCCATGCTTACGCTGCGCACTTAGAATATTTACTAATTTACTTGGATGAACTAAATCCTGGTGCATACAAACTAAGTTCGTGGGAATTAAAGATAAATCACTATAATTAACGTCCACTACAATTCTTTGTGCGTCTTTTGCTTTTCATTATTAAACACACAAT
>CAZWRR010000078.1:0-3836 GCA_964635805.1 uncultured Staphylococcaceae bacterium | reverse complement strand
TTTCGCCAGGAATTTCCACGGTTTTATGGACGAAACGCTTTGTCGCAACTTGATTATGTAAGTACTTCGTGTTGGCAGCGGTAATTACGTGCTCCTTTGCATACGCAGCACCGCCGTATTGTTCACTCATTATTTCACTAAGAATATCGTTAATCGGTGTAATTACTTCAAGGCGCGAGCGATAGTTATCGTTTAACACAACTAGTTCACCGTTATTACCTCGTAAATAATCGTGATACTTACGTTTAAAAAGTTCGGGATTCGCATTCCGGAAACCGTAAATACTTTGTTTGATATCGCCTACCATATACACATTATCTTTACTAATTGCTTGAACAAACACTTCTTGAATATCACTTGTATCTTGGTATTCATCAATTAAGATGTAGGCAAATGCGTCACGTAGTTCATTCCCCACTTGCGGATCTAACACAAGTTGATACGCTAGTTTACTAATATCACTAAACGTAAAGGCGTTATGTGCTTGTTTAAACTCTGTTAATTTTGTTCTAATTTGCTCGTAAAACATAACAACAAAACGAGCATACTCCCGTTCGTTCGTGAATTGTTCACTAAGCATTGCAACGTCCGCAAACGTAAATTCATCTTTAAGTAGTTTTAAATTTGCATCAATTGCACTTATAACATCGACATCATCACTAAAAGTTTCAAAATATTTATTCGGCAGCCGCGTCCGTTTCATTTCCGGCCGAAGCGCGATGAAGTCATCAAGCGTTGTAATTTTGTCGTGAAGCGTTTGAAAATGCGCGAATTTTTCAAAATAATCGCTATCACTAATACGTTTACTAAGTGTAATTACTTCGCGCAAGTGCTTTTTAGCACGCGCTAGTGTGAGGTTTAGATAATTATTAAAAGCCTCTTCACTATAAAACGTTGTTAAGTAATTACGTAAATACACTTCTTCATCAATTTGGAGCCCAACTTCATAATGAAAATCAAGCAATAGTTTGAAAAGTGTTTGGTCGCTACGTGTATGGTATTTATCGATGAAGTTTAAAAATAACGGTGGTTTTGTCGTGTAATACTCATCAAGCAACAAGTTATAATACTCACGAAACTTAACTTTAAGTGTAACTTCATCTAAATTTGTGATGTGGGGCGAGATGTTTTGATTAACACCGTACTGCTTAACGATTTGAAGCGCAAAAGCATCAAACGTAACGATATTTGCAACTTCAATTTCAGGGATTAAATGTGCGTACTTCGGCTCGTTTGCAAGTTTACTTCGAATCCGCTCTTTTAATTCATTCGCGGCAAGCCGGCCAAAGACGAGCACAAGTACATCACTTACCGGCACTGCTTTTTCGGTATAGAGCCGGTAAAGTCGCTCGATTAAAACGGCAGTTTTCCCGCTGCCGGCGCCTGCACTTACAAGCATGTTTTTTGCTTCGAGATTTAACGCCTTTTGTTGATTAGCACTAAATGATATTTTACTCATCTGTGTCTTCATCTCCTTCTTCAATCTCAAAATAACGGTCGCTATATTTGATGTAGCTTATATCTTTATAATCTGAATATTCTCGTGTGTCATACGCGCCAATTTTTTTGTACGTTACGGGGAAGTCGTTGTTAAGAATACTTTGCAGTGTTTCGTAAACAACGTTCGTTGCTGTTTTTATATGTTCTTCTTTTAACTCATTGCCTTTAAGTGAACCATGAATTTCACTGCCACCCCGGGTAAAAAGTCGACTCGATAGCGGGTTATCCGCACCTTCTTGGCCTGCAAACACTTTTAAAACATCTTTATCAAATGTGAAAAGTCCTTTGTAGCGTAGTACATCATTATAATGCTTTTCTAAATCTAGGTGTTTCGCGTTCGCATAGTTTTCCGCCTTGATTGACTGCATAAAAAGACCGGCAAGTTTATATTCATGAAACTCTTTACTTTTGTTTAAAAGCATTGCATATATTGGTAGTTGCAAATCAAGGCCATATTTTTGATGTTTAACGTTATTGCGGATTTGCCCTGTTTTGTAGTCAAGCACAAGTGCATATTTTTGTTTACGGTGTTCAAACATAATTAAGTCATCAATAAAGCCAACAAAACTATGTTTGCTGTAAAGCGGGATGTTTACAAATTGCTCTTGTTTCGTTTTAGCGTTGCCAATATAATCAAGCACTTTAAAGCGATAAAGCACCGCGGCGCGCACTAATTCCTTTTCGCTTACAACCGTAAAAATGTCCCGTGGCGTAAACGCATATTCACCAAGCGCATCGTTAAATACTTGATCAAACATATTTGGATGTTTTGTTTTTTCAATTACTTGGTGGACGAACGTACCGTACATTAACGGAAACGCTTGTTCGTCTTTGTTTTCAAGCTTTAAATGCACTTGCGCAAAGTAATCAAAGGGAATACTTTGAAAAAGTGTAAGCTTTGTAAAACTTAACCGCACTGCATCATGCTTAAGCGCGAACGGTTTAAATGCATGCGAATACGAACGATACTTCGCTGCTTGTGTGTTACCGCTAATGCCCGTAAACTCTTCGCGTAGCACATCATAATGGCGGCGCTCGTCAAGGAGGAGGGCGTAGTAAAAATTAACATAAGCTTGACTGTAAAACGTCTTTGGCATAGTTGCCTTTTTTATACTTATATTTAATTCACTTACAAACGGCGAAAGTAAATATTCGGCGCTGCCAAGTCGTGGGGCAAAACTTAGCCGCACGTTGTTCGCATTTAAGGCGTTTGCCCATTTTGCTTTGTTGAGTGTGTTTAAACTACTTAACGCCGCTTTACCCACATGTTCACGCTCTTTTGCGTTTAAAAGTGATGTTGGTTTTTTGTTACCTGGATAATTAGCAAAAGCAAAGTTTGGGATAAAATAAATTTTGTCTTTGCTATAGTCAGGAAGGTGCGTAACAATGTTAATTGCGTCAACAACTTCTTTGACAAAGTTTGTACGGGCGAGCTTCTCTTTTAAAAATAACAAGTAGTCACTATTTTTAATATTTGTAAGCGGATATTTACTTAAAATGTTTTGCACGAGTAAAAGTACGCCTTCTTCTTCTTTTGCTAAAAAGCTTTCAATATGCGCGGCTAAATTTAGCGCGTTACGAAACTCGTGAAAAAGCGCAACAACAACTTCGTAACTTAATAAGTTGTGTGCTTCCGTATTAAACATCAGGTTAAATTGCGACGCGAACCGTTTAAATGTTAATAAATAATCTTCGTCATTAAGCACAACATTAATGTTTTGGGGCAAAACGCCTTTTGTAAGCAAACGACTTATTTCGTTAAGAACGTCATACACTTCTAAATAACCGTTTTCGTATGTTATAAGTGTTAAGTCACGCTTTTCACTCATCGTAAAATACGTGACATTTGCTTCTAGCATTTGTAAAAGTGCTTGGAGTTGTTCGTCCGCTTCAAGATAAGCAGGCACGAAGACATTTTTATGCCGGTGTTGTAATTTAAAAAGCGGATCTGCCGTAATAATGTTAGCCGCACGTAACTCCGTCTCTAAATCACTAAGCGCTGCTGTTTTTAAACTATATTCACTAGTTCGTAAAAGTGGTAGTTCATTTAGCAAACTTTTTGCGTATTCGTATGGGTGATTTTTGTGCGCCAAAATATAAAGTAACGCCGCCTCATGCGTACGGCCAAGCAGTGCGTCGCGTAGTTCATTTTTCGTGAAAAATTTGACACCAGGCGCAAGTGCTTCTCGCTTTGCTAAAAAACTTAAGCGCGTTTCATAGTCGCAAATAATAATGTCGGCCTTCGTAAAATCGGCGTTAAATTTATCCATATTTATAGTATAACAAAATAATTATTATTTTGTTATACGTGTGTTACTGTTTTTTCGCGAAGTTAA
>CAZWRR010000077.1:0-3848 GCA_964635805.1 uncultured Staphylococcaceae bacterium | reverse complement strand
CCCGAAGTTAGTAAACTTCCCGCATTACCGATGCTTGAAGACGGGACGTATAACGTCACTACATTAAATCAATCAACGGATATTTACTTATTTGGTTCGTTACTAAACCGCGTTATTCCGAAATTCATTAAATACGACGGGCCGATTATTAATTATTTAAATAAACGAAAATCAGCGGAAGAGTTAATTAATATTGAAATACGCGAAGGCTATACGGTCAGTGCGAATATGTTACGCGCAGGGGCGTTAACGTTATATCCCGACTGGACGGGCACAGGCGTTGAAGATACGACCCGCGCTTCACGTGACTTCACAAGTGTTTTATATTTTATTACGAAGCAATAAAACGGTAAAGGAGGAGTTATGGAATACGTGATTATCGGATTTGTACTGTTTATATTAGTAACTTCTCTTGTTATTATATTACATAACAAAAATGAAAGTAATGTCCTTAATAACAGTGAAAAAATCCGCTTAATAAACATTATAAATGCCGAATTTACATTTAATGAGTTAAAAAGTAAAATCATTGTAAAAAAACATTATGATAATAAGAGCTATTTTAATAAGATTGAACCTGCATATCTTATGTCATCATACTTAAGAACTAATGCCACACAATTCGCTCACTTAATCCAAAAAATTAAAGAAAATCAAATCTTGTTCGCTGCGTATCAAGATAGAATCGCAGAGGTAAGATCCCAACCAACAAATATTCAGTTTAGTAAAACAAAAATTATCCAAAAAAGTGCTTTAAAAAAAGAAAAAAAATTCATTAAACAGCTAATTTTACAACCAGTAATAGATTTAAAACTGTGTTTTTATATGTCTTACTCTTCCCCCGCTGGCCAAGTTAATATTTCAAAGAAAGGTTGTTTTGATTTTCAAGACGTTTTCTTTGCATTCGAAAGTGTTTCGCGAACATATCTTGACAAAGACACATATCGGGAATTAGCATTAGTAACAAGAGGTGAAGTTAGTGATTCACTTCGGTATGATGTGTTAAAAAGCGATGATTTCAAGTGTGTTATTTGTGGTGCGTCCGCAAAAGACGGAGTGCGTCTTCACGTTGATCATATTATTCCCGTTTCAAAAGGCGGAAGCAGTAAAATCGAAAATTTAAGAACTTTGTGTGAAAGATGCAATGTTGGTAAATCTAATAAAATAGAGAACTAACATCGGTGTTTGTCTAAGTGTCAATATTTAATAAGTTCAACTAAAGTAGGAGCTGCTATGAAGTTATATGATGCGATAGCAATTAGAAAATCATGCCGTAAGTTTAGCACTGAACCGTTAAATGCCGCGAAATTACAAGCGATGGAAGCGGCGATTGCCTCTTTTGATTTGCTTTATGAAGATGTGAAACTTTCATATCGTTTTGTTAAACGAACAAAAGGCATGTTTAATGTCCTCGCGCCGCATTATTTACTTATAAGTGGGACGGGCGACGTGCGTGAGCAAGAAGCAGCTGGGTTTTTATTCGAGCAATTAATGTTATGGTTTGCGACTCAGGTAATAGGCGCTGTATGGTTAGGTGGGAGTAAAGATACGAGTAAACAATTAAGTGCTTTTGATATTATTCCGATTGCGTTTGGGACCCCCGAAGTAGTGATTCACCGCGAAATTGCAGAGTTTAAGCGTAAAACCATTGAAGAAATTACAAATGATCCGCTTGACAATGCAATGCATGCCGTTCGGCTTGCGCCTTCAGGAATTAATTTGGAACCGTGGTATTTCCAACGAGAAAATAATGTAATAAACGTCTATGAACAAATATTAAAGGGGCCATTATCTTTGTTTTATAAGCTCACAGCAATTGATATTGGCATTGCGCTCGCCCATTATGCACTCGCGCTTCGTGAAAAAGATATACCGTTTAACTTCACAAGATTAAACGATGATAAAAGTAAAAAAGGTTATCGTTTATTTGGAAAAATCGCCTTAATTTAGCGTATAATGATTAAAACATCTGATTAACAATATTTGTATTTTAAAAACAAGAGGTGAAAAAAGATGAAATTTTGCACTAATTGTGGCAATGAATTACGCGAAGGTGCCGATATTTGTTTGCACTGCGGTAAATTTATTGTTCGTACTACACCGCGTAAAGTAGAAAGCAAAAACACTGGACGTACACTTGGCATTTTAGCGCTATGCTTGTGGATTATTCCGGTAGCAGGTTTGAGCTTAGGTGCCGTGGGACTTTCAAAGTCAAAAACCAAAGGTAGCAAAGCGATGAATATTATCGGTATTATTTTAGCAACTGCGATGTTTGTTTTAGATATAGTGGTAGCAATCAATAATTCCTAAACATGTTATAATTAATAAGCATTAAGAAGCACAATAAAGAGTCATTAATGCACTAACCATAAAGAGAAGGCGAGAGACAAGCTCGATGACCCTTCAGCAACCTGTTATAACAAGGTGCTAAAGCTTGAACGATGGTGAACAATAAAATTATTTAAGGTTACCATCGTTTCGACGATGGTTTTTATTATGAAAGGAACCGAAGTGCTTCAATAAAATGAATTAAAAAGGAGAAAAAAATGTTTAAATTTTTAAAATTTGATCAAGTAACAGCGCTTGATTTTACGAAAGATGTAAACGTCGAACGTTTGTTATTTATTAAAGATGTGTTTGAGCAACATAGAGGCACTATTGATTATGCTGGAGCAGAAAGTCATGAAGATGAAACGTTTAAAAACGCGGTACTTACCCCGCTTAAAATTAGTGGTAATTTAGTTAAACCATTCATGTTGTTACTCCCACTGCTAAGTTTTACGCATCACGAGCTGCATATCATTAAATCACTACATGTCGTGTTTGATGAGTCGCTGCGCACAAAGCTACTACATGCTGCAAATACGCCTTTTATGAAAACATACGTCCACCATTACGTCTTTAGTGTTAATAACAACTATATTGGTGTTCGCAAAACCTTAACGTGGCTTCGTGAAATATTTAAAAAAACAACAGTTGACGAAGTGTTGTCGCTACAATTTGCGGCTGTTTTAAAAATGCACGTCGACGAGTTTAAAGAAGTAAATTAACTATAGTTTTAGCAATGGGGAAGCGCGGATAACCTTAGCGCATTACCACCAAATTATGAAAGCTTACTAAACACAAGTAAGCTTTTTTGTATATAGATGCACAAAGATAAACAAACATATTATAATTAGTTAAGAAGAAAGGCGCGTCACATTGTCGTAAGACGACAATTTGCGAACATAAAAATAATATGCAGCAAACGATTGATAAACGAAGTGCGTATGATGTTTTTTTACTAATTGCGCTTTACATTCTTACGACCGCAAACGTTTTTGATCGTTTCATTAGTAATGACGTTACTGTACTTATTATTCAATTTGCCATAAAAATTGGTTTTATCGTGTTTATGCTTGTTTTTGCACATAAAAACAAGATGGCAAAGCCAACTTTTGCGCGCCCGCAACATCGCTTTTTACTTTTTCTTCCCCTTGTTATTTTAACGATGAGCAACTTTATTTATGCACTTATCGTTCAGCTAAACGTTACAACGCTTTCGTGGCCAATGTTTTTGCTTGAAGGCGTGCTCTTAAACATTTTCATTGTCGCTACCGAAGAATTTTTGTTCCGCGTCTTGCTCCTTACTTTTTTCTTAACAATTACAACAAAAACAAAAAGCGTGCTTTACAGTTCACTCTTTTTTGGATTTATCCACATTGTTGCGATAAGCACACTTGCCACGGTTTTACCGGTTTTGGCGCAAGTTGCGTATACGTTTCTTTTAGGACTTGTTACCGCAACGCTTTATTTATTCACTAAAAACTTTGTTTGGCCGTTTGTGTTTCATTTACTCTTTAATGTTA
>CAZWRR010000076.1:0-3849 GCA_964635805.1 uncultured Staphylococcaceae bacterium | reverse complement strand
CTTTAATTTGGTTTTCGGTTAGTGGCGTTTCCTCATTTATTTTTGCAATGATTATATTCGATAATCCCGCCCCTAAAAAACGCGCATAATACGTCTTGTCTGCTTTACTAAGTTTGCTATATTTATAATAGTCATTGAAAAGGTCAATATTCATGTTATAGATTTTATTAAATAAAAACTCCATTACTAAATCTTTTGCCGCACTGTTTAAGGCGTTTTCAATTAATGTGTCTTCTCCCTCTAAATAAAGAAAAAGTGAATCTAATGCACTATCAATTGAACTTGTTTTAAGTTTAACTTCCTCGTTTAAAAATATCCACATTAGCAAGTCATATAAATTACGAAAGTGATAATAAAATGTTTGCCGATTTAATTCACACTTTTCTGTTAGTGTTTTCACGCTTATTAAGTCTAATGGTGTCGTGCGCATTAATTGTTTTAATGCCGCTGCAAGCCGATATTTAGTTTTCATCTTGTTGTAATGCTAGTGCAAGTTTTATCCCTAGTTTAACGTTGTTAAATAGTAAACTCATATTTGCTGTCAAACTTTGCCCTTTCGTAAGTTTCGTAATTTCACGTAGTAAAAACGGCGTTTCTTCCTTACCGTATACGTTCATTTCACGCATTTTTATTGTTGCTTCTTTAATAGCCTGTTCGACTTCATGATAAGGTAGCGCATCTTTTTCATCAATTGGGTTAACTATTAAAATCCCTGTATTAAGTGCGAGGTTGTTGTGCGTTTTAATAAGTGCAGCGATGTCTGCGGCGTGTTTAAAAGAATATTGCACATCATGCTTTTCACTAAGCGTATAAAATGCCGGCATCTTCGTTGTATTGTAGCCAACAACAGCAACGCCTTTTGTTTCTAAATATTCAAACGTCTTATCTAAATCTAAAATAACTTTCGGACCTGCACAAATAACAGCAACGTTTGTACGTGCTAATTCTTCGAGGTCTGCCGAAATATCAAGCGATAATTCCCCGCCGCGGTGCACACCACCAATTCCGCCCGTTACGAACAATTTAATCCCTGCTCTAGCGGCAATAAGCATTGTTGCGGCCACTGTCGTTGCGCCCCAACTTTTTGTTACAAGTGTATACGCTAAATCGCGCCGTGACACTTTTAATACGTCCGTGCGTTTCGCCATTTCAATAATTTGGGCTTCAGACATACCGACAACAATTTCTCCGGCAACAATACCAATAGTTGCGGGAACAATTCCCGCTTCACGAATTAGCCGTTCCGCATTAAATGCAGTATTAACATTTTCGGGATAAGGCATTCCGTGCGCAATAATCGTTGATTCTAAAGCGATTACTTGTTTACCAGCTTGTAATGCTTTATTCACTTCTGTGCTTAAAACAATTTTCACACCCGTTTTCCTCGCTTTCGCGCGCGAATACGGCGGTCAATTAGCACATATAGCGTGCCGGCAATAATATTAACAATAAGTAAAGTTATGACGTTTTCAGTTGATAATATACGAAGATCAATGCCTAAAAAGCGGAGCGCTGGGTTGCGCACTAATCCTGTAAACAAAGTAAATGTGATTGCACTTGCGGCCATTGCCATAAACATCGTTAAACGATATCGGTTGAACGGCCATGATAAGCGGTACAACACAACCATACTTAATGCGCTCATCGTAAGCACACCCATTACAATTGCTTTCTCGGGCGACATATTTAAGATCGTTGTATAGTTTCTTGCGGCATCGATATTATTAAGTAATAAAATCGAGAAGACCGCCGTTACAATGATTATACCCGCCGGAAGTGAGCGTTGGATAACGTTGGCGATAAGCGTCCCACGTACACGATTTTTATTTGGTTGCAACGAGAGGAAAAACGAAGCAATTCCAATTGAGAAGAGCTCCCAAACATATAAATGTTTTGGTTCAAATGGATAACTAACACCTGAACCTTTTTCTGCTAAAACTGATGCTGCTAAATATAAAACAGATAACGTTATTGCAAATATTGTTTTCACTAAAAAGAGCGACCATGTTTTTTGTAAATTATTAATTGCCCGCCGCCCTTCATCAACAATAGCGGGCATTGTACCAAAGTTATCGTCTAATAACGTTAAATGACTAACGCCGCGCGCCGCACCGCTGCCTGAACCCATGGCGATTGAGCAATCAGCAACTTTTAGTGCAAGCACATCATTGACGCCATCACCAATCATTGCGACTGTGTGACCACTATTTTGGAGTGCACGAATTATTTCTTCTTTTTCGTTTGGTTTTACACGACCAAAAACCGTGATACCTTGGATGTTTTCAATACTTTCTAATTGTATTTTCGATAAATCCGCATAGCTTTCTGCGTTTTCAACACCGACTTGACGGGCGATTTCACTTACACTAATTGGATCATCGCCGGAAACTATTTTAACAGCCACGCCGCTTTCTTTAAGCCACTTAATTGTTTCAATCGCTTCTTCGCGTACCGTGTCTTGAATAATGATTAAAGCAAGGGGGACAACATCTTTTGGTCTTGTTTCTGCTTCAAGTTTATGCACGGTTTTACCTAATAACAATACACGGAGGCCGCGTTTTAAATATGTTAGTTCAATTTTATTGATTTTTTGCGCCTCTTCTTTTGTAAGCATCGCGTTCGTTGCACCGATAACGTATGATGTGCCTTTAATTGTTGCACCACTATATTTTTGCGAGCTTGAAAAAGGTAAGGCATAACCTGGCGGTATTATTTCGCTATCTTTAAAGTGCTGTTTTAAAACAACGGCGGTTGGATTGATATCTTTTGTTGCATAAATTAATGAAGCCACAATACTACCTACATCAACCGTCTCTTCATCCACTAGATAGTGCACGGTATTAACTTTCATCGTTCCGTCAGTGATTGTTCCCGTTTTGTCTAAACAAACAACATCAACACGTGCTAACATTTCGATTGAATACATTTCATTAACTAATGTTTTCCGCGCGCCAAGCCGCACAACACCAACAGCAAGTGTCATACTCGTAAGTAAATACATCCCTGAAGGAATCATTCCAACGAGTGAGCCAGCGATTGCCTTAACGCTTTTTGTTAAATCATTATCTTGGTAATATAGTGCAAAAATCGAGAGTATACCAATAATGATAACAATAATACCAATGACGCGGAATAGCTTGTTAATAGCACCAAGTAGTTCTGAGGTCGGACGCGTAAATGTTCGGGCGCGCATTTGAATAGTTTGCGCGTAACCTAACCGACCAACTTTATCAACACGGTAATAAGCTGTGCCGCTTGTTACAAATGAACCTGATAATACCGTATCATCTTTCTTTTTAAAAACCGTTACTGATTCGCCGGTTAAAAGCGACTCATCAACGCCAATTGTCCCTGATAACAAAATACCATCCGCGGGAATTTGATCACCAAGTTCAACTTTAATTACATCATCAAGCACAATTTTTTCATCACTAATTTTTAGTTCTATTCCTTGGCGAATTGCCGTAACGCTTGGAGCGTTTAAAATCTGTAATTCTTTAAGTGTTTTGCGTGCTCGCAAATCTTGAATAATTCCAATGGAGATGTTAAGCACTAAAATGAGTAAGAAAAATAAGCTTGCGTAATCTTGGACAGCGATAAGTGCCGCACCAATACCGTAAAGTAAAATATTGAAAAAAGAGAAAAGGTTTTTCCAAAGTATTGAAAAAATCGACTTTACTCCTTTGCTAGCTTTTTTATTTGTTAAGTTTTGTTTTTCGCGAATACTAACTTGTTCAATCGTTAACCCGGTCGTATGTTTCGGCGAAAACCGTTCGACGTCTTCAAGTTTAATTTCGGATTTTTTGATATATGTTGTAACTGAGCCCATAAATTCACCTCCTTTAAATT
>CAZWRR010000075.1:0-3989 GCA_964635805.1 uncultured Staphylococcaceae bacterium | reverse complement strand
ACTGCGCTCGTTAGTGCGGTTGTTACGCTTATTATGGGTTTATATGGTAACTTCCCAATCGTACTTAGTGCGGGGATGGGCGTTAATGCATATTTAGCAAGTGCAGTCTATGGTTCAACCGGCTCATGGCAAGGCGCACTTTTAATTATGTTTTTTGCCGGAATTCTTTTTGCGGTCGTAAGTCTTTCGCCGCTTCGTAAAATAATGATTGACGCAATTCCTAACGATGTTAAATATATTATTAGCGCCGGACTTGGTGCGTTTATCGCTTTTGTTGGTTTTCGGGGGAGTGGCCTTATCGTTGCCAACCCTGGCACACTTGTTGGTCTTGGAACATTAACGGACCCGATGGTACTTTTAAGTTTATTTGGTTTAATTCTCGTACTTGTTTTCATGTTCGTGAATAATAAACTCTTAAACCAATTAGCGATTCCATTTGCAATGCTTAGCGTTGTGATCATCGCAATTATTGTTTGGAACGCCTTTGGCATTAATGATGGCAGTGCATTTATGTTTGCAAGTTTAAAAGATATATTTACTGACGGTGCGCGTTGGGGTGGCCGCGGACTTGAAAACGTTGCATTTAAAATATTTGATGGTGAAGTAATGAAAGATGTTCTCACTAATCCGTCAACGTACGCATTCATTTTCTCCCTTATTCTTGTGAACTTATTCGACACAACTGCGACTATTTTAGCAGTTGGGCGCGGTGCAGGTATTGTAAGCGCGGAGGGTGAACTTATTGGTGGAACGAAAGCAGTAGCAGCCGACGCTATTGGTGCGGTGATTTGTGCGCCACTTGGCACAAGCACAGTTACATCATTTGCCGAAAGTGGGATTGCCGTTGAAATGGGGGCGAAAACAGGATTAGCGGCAGTAACAGCCGGGCTTCTTTTCCTTCTTAGTGCCTTCATTTTCCCCGTCTTTTACATATTTACCGAACCAGCCGTTACAAGCATGGCGCTTATTAGTGTTGGTGGTTTAATTTTTATTAATAACTTAAAAAGCATTAATTGGGAAGATCGCATTATCGGTTTTACCGCATTTTTCACTGTTATGCTAATTTTACTTACGTACTCAATTAGTGATGGTCTTGGTATTGGTCTAATTTTATACGTCATTATGATGCTTGTAAGTAAGCGCGGCAAAGAAGTGAAATTACCGATGTATATCGTCGCCTTTATCTTCGTTGTTTATTTCGTTTTAAAAGCATTCATTTAATAAAAACGTTTTGTCTTTACAAAGTAAAGCACGTTTGCTATTCTTAATAAGCGTTTTAACGCTGTGGTCCGCTGCTAGTAAGGCATGAACACGACAAATAAATGGAAGGGAGCATTATTCATGAGCAAAAACTTACTTAGTGAAATTAACGCTTCTCAACTTCGGACGGACCTTCCACATTTTGGCTCTGGTGACACACTTAAAGTCGCCGTCAAAATTCGTGAAGGGGAGAAAGAACGTCTCCAAATTTTTGAAGGTGTTGTTATTGCCATTCAAGGTGGCGGAATTAACAAGACATTCACAATCCGTAAACGTTCTTCAGGCATTGGGGTCGAACGTATTTTCTTCCTCAACTCACCTGTAATTGACAACATTGAAGTTGTGCGACGCGGTAAAGTTCGGCGTAATAAAATTTACTACATTCGTAAATTATCTGGTAAAAAAGCACGGATTAAAGAAAAAATCTAACGAACAGCAATTACATAAAGCTAGGCCGATGCCTAGCTTTTTTGTTTAATAACACTTATTTAGTGTTAAAATAATAAAAAGGCGTAATTATGACACACGAAACCGCAGTCGGACATATTGATCCATCAAGCCAAGAACTAAATAAATTAACGAAGTCACCGCTTCGCAAAGTTTTGAGTGCGCTCACTACTGTCGTTTTAATAATTGGTGTCTTAATTAGCGGTGCTTTTGCGTATGTTAACTACACATATACCCCGCTTTATGTTGATGGCCGTTCGATGCAACCAACGCTTAATGGCACTTATGAAGGATATGTTGAATTAGGTTATATGGAAACAAGCGCAAGAGTTTTAAACAAGTTAAAGCGCAAAGATATTGTTGTTTATCAAAAAAACAACGGTAGTAATGATGGCATTATTAAACGAGTTATTGGTTTTCCTGGTGAAACGCTTCTTTTTAAAAAAGGTAATGAGCATAGCGAAGGATTAAACACATTTTACATTAATGAAATCCATGTAAAACAAGTAGACGCAACGGAATTTACGCTACTTGAAGAACCTTACTTAAGTGCAAGCAACGTTTCGAAAACTTATACGTGGGACGGTACAAGCTTTGAAGTTACGCTTGGCGCTTCTGAGTATTATTTGCTTGGTGATAATCGCGGGGCATCGCAAGATTCGCGTTATGTCGGCCCGATACCGTTTACGCAACTTCTTGGTCGACTTAAAGTAATTTACGGCCACGCTACGAAGGTTTGTGACGAAAACGCAAATAACTGTGAACTTATCGACCGTGTCGTATATGAACCATGGAAATGGCGGGTGTACTAATGAGCCAAAATATCCACTGGTTTCCTGGCCACATGCAAAAAGCATTACGGAAAATAAGTGAAACAATTAAAATCGTCGATGTCGTTATCGAATTAAGTGATGCGCGAGCATACAAAAGTAGTCGCAATCAAATTTTAAAAAGCTTAATTGGAAACAAACCGCATTTGTTAATACTAACAAAAGCTGATTTAGCGGATGAAGCAAAACTTGCAACGTTAACTACTAATAACAATATAATGACGGGTAATTTATTTGACCCGCAATTTATCCGTGCTATACGAACACGGCTCCATGAATTAGGAGCGCCACTTTTTAAACGCCAACAAGAACGGGGGATGAAACCACAGCCACTTAACGCGCTTGTTGTTGGGATTCCTAATGTCGGTAAATCAACGTTTATTAATAGCATGGCTCGGGCCCGGCGCGCTAGTGTCGCTAATCGCCCGGGACACACCCGTGGTCACCAATATATAAAAGTCGATGATAAACTCGCACTTATCGATACGCCAGGCGTGCTTGAACCGCAGTATGAAGACAAGACAGTTACGATGCATCTTGCGCTTATTGGAACGATTCGTGCGGAAATACTACCGACAAACAAAATGGCCGATTATTTACTAACGTATTTAAAAACAAATTACCCCGCGTTACTAAAAACGCGTTACGGTATTAATGAAGTACATAGCGAAAACTATCTTTTATTGAAGAGTATTGCCGCTGCTCGCAATTTTGTTGGCGCAGAGGATGACGTTTTAAATCGCACAGAATTAATGTTATTACATGAATTTAAAAATGGATTAATTGGTAAGGTTAGTTTCGAATAAATGGCGTTATTTGCGTTTGATAATGAATATCGGAAACAAGGTTATGTTTATTTAGCAGCAACCGATGAAGCTGGGCGCGGTCCGCTTGCAGGACCAGTTGTTGCCGCTGCCGTCGTTTTACCACCTCGCTTTTTTGATGAACGGATAAATGATTCAAAAAAACTTAGCGATAGCGCCCTTGTTGAACTTAGCGCCCTTATTAAAGCGCACGCCTTAAGTTACAATATTGCGTTTGTCGATGCAGCAACAATTGATGAAATTAATATATACGCCGCAAGTAAACGGGCGATGTTTATGGCGCTAAGTGCTTTAACGCATGAATACGATTTTGTCTTAACCGACGCAATGGAACTTCAAGGTCTTAAAGTACCGCATGCGGCGATCGTTAAAGGGGATGCCCAATCGTTTTCAATTGCATGCGCCTCGATTTTAGCGAAAGTAGCGCGCGATGAATACATGGTTGAACTTGATGCCAAATATCCCCAGTACGGGTTTGCCGCGCATAAAGGCTACCCAACAAAGAAACATCTTTACGCTCTTGAGCAGTTTGGACCGTTAGAAAACGTCCACCGCTTTTCGTATAAACCTGTGAAAGCACAAGCATACAAACAAATTAAGTTATTTTAATGTAAATATTGCTAATTTC
>CAZWRR010000074.1:0-4066 GCA_964635805.1 uncultured Staphylococcaceae bacterium | reverse complement strand
ACCACGACCACCAACATAATCTGTATCCATTGATGCATAATCGTCAAGCAAAACAGTATCTAAGTCACCTGTAATTTTCCAGCCATCATCTTCTGTTCTAACCCAAGTTCGGCTCATTTGTGGAAATGCTCCGTAACCATTAATATTGCTAGATTCACATGTTAAATAGCCTTCTAAAACATCTTTCATGAACGCAACTGGTATTTCTTTCTCGTCATCAATAATACCCACTGTTAGTGTAGTATTATCCCAATTATCTCCAACATATAACACTTTGTTATTATCACCAACACTCCATGTATGAAATTCAGTTCTGTTCCAAATTACATCGCGCTTATCGCTTACTCTAACAACCCTAACATCCATCCCTGAACTTAAAGATGCAATTGGAATATCAAAATACGCTAGCCAATGTTGCCAGTCAACACCTTCAAACAATTTCCTATAACCTGATGCTTCATAAATCGTGGATTCATCCGTTACTGTTCCCTTGTCACCAAATTGTAAAGCGTTTAGCGCACCTTCAGATTCAAACAAGCCACGATCCAACCATATCCTCATGTAATTTGGGTTAACACCTTCTTCTGAACATTTTACGATATTTTGTAATGTATACAGTTCATAAGTGGCATTGATTTTCTTTTCATCTTTCGATGTATCTAAAATAATAGTAATTCCTAAATTTCTTGCACCAACCTCAATATTTCCACCATCATCATTAAAAAGTGGTTTGCTCTCATCATCAAGGTCTTTGTATGCAAATTCAGGATTCCAAGTTCCGTTAGTTGTTATTTTGAATTTAACATAAGCTGCACCACCATCTAAAAGACCTTCAAACTTAAATTGATTAGCACCAATCTTTTCAAGCGGATAAGTAGTATCCTTTTCATTCCATCCATTCATTGTGCCGGTTAGATAATAATTATTCGTATCATCAGCACGTACTTGCTGCACACTCTTTGTGGGACTAATAAATGATAAACCCACTAGTAAACTAACCCCTGTAATTAAAAAGGTTGTCAAAAATGAAAATTTCTTTTTGTTTTTATTCATAGTGTATTTTCCTCCATATCTACAATTATCAACTATTTTACTCAAAAAGTGTATAGAAAAGGTTATTTTTAAGATTTTTCTTAAAAATGTAGTGTATAAAACCACTTAAGCACCTAGTGATTCAAAGGAAATCGATAGTTTTCTTTTTTTGTAAGAATAGCCCAGATTGTGCGAAGCATCTTCCGTGATGTATGTGTAAGAGCACAGATCCAGTGCTTACCTTCATTGCGTTTTTTAGCATAAAACTCAGCGAATTCAGGACTATGAATCCGAGATTTTTCGGCAGCTTGAAACAAGGCATAACGAAGGAGCGGTGAACCACGTTTACGAAGTTTTCCGCGTTTTTCAATTGTTCCTGATTGGTAAACCCGAACATCAAGACCGGCGAATTTAATCAGTTTATACGGATTAGGAAAGTTTGTGATGTCTCCGATTTCTCCAATAATAAGACCAGCCAAACGATAACCAATACCAGGAATAGTAATAAGTTCCGGTGCGGTTTCATCGATTAGCGGTTCAAGGTGCTTATCTAACATTTTTTCTTGTTCTTTGATCATTAAAAATTGCTCAATTAACTGCGTGATAATTAATTCCGTTTCAAGAAAGGAAGTACCAATCGAGTTTTTGGCAATTTCACGAAGTTTATTAAACTTAATCAAACTGAAAGCACCTTTTGACATGCGGCGGAGTTTTTCTGCGGTTTCAATCCGTGCATTGGCAAACTTAGCAGCAGACGGGAATTTTCTGACAAGCCAAACCATTGTTGGAGAATCAAAAAAGTTGCGTCCTAAGTATCTTTTTTCACCATTTTCACGGGTTTTAAAGAAGGGAATGAGTTCAGGAAACGTTTCATCGAGGTAACGATGAAGAAGATTTATCGTCTTTGTTCGTGTTTGATGTAATGAATTTTTAGCACGAGAGAGACGACGAATCCGTTCAATGTTGTATAATTTAGATGGAGAGGGGTTGAAGTCATGTTTAATTGCATAGCGGGCAATAAGCATAGCATCTAACCGATCCGTCTTAGCCTTACCGACATCTTCAGCATCTTTGAATCGAGCGATGACGGTAGGGTTTTTTATTTGTGAAGCAAATCCTTGTGTGATTAGGAATCTAAACAGATTCTCGTGATAGTGGCCCGTTGCCTCCATCATGATCCGCATGTTTTCAGGTGGACCAACATCATTTAATGTTCCTTCAAGAATTTGGAAACCTTCACGTGAGTTAGCAAAGTCAAAACTTTTAATTATGACTTCACCTTTTTTTGATAGAACAGAGCAAGTGTGCTTAAATTTACTCACGTCTATCCCAACATAAAATGTCGGCATAAAAACCTCCTTGGTTTGTCGTGAGCAATTCGCATAGCTTCCCTTCACGTAACATCTCGAATACGAAGTCCAAGCTTCAGACTACAAATAACGTTTTAAAGGGAAGTCGCGGCCTTACTATGAAAATCAGACAGTCAAAGCTGTAAATATATTATAAAGGTCACACGACATTCCAAATATATTTTACCAAAAAGGAAATGTTCACATAAATTAATGAACATTCTTTTGGCTACCTTTATTGTTAATGAGACGAATTATTATAACATAAAAAAGTACCATAAGGCACTTAGTTATACGTAATATTTTCGTTTATTTAATGCTTAATTTATTCGTCTTCATTGCTCATGGAATCTAGATCAACATTGCTGCTTGAAGACTGTAATACGGGTTTTGGTCCAATGATTTCGACACTTTTTTCGGTAGTGTAACTTTTCGTCAAGTACAGCGAAAGTTTCGCACTTGGCGGACCAAAGATTTCGTAAAGTACGCCACTTGAAACGATAATTGTTGTCAGTTGAAGCGCCATTTCATGGAGACCGTAACTTTCTAAAATGCGTGAACCAAGCGCGGCAAGACCAAGCGAAACGCCCGCTTGCGGTATAAGAGCAAGACCAAGAAACTTCTTATTGTTTTCCGTACTGCGCGCGACCACGCTACCAAGCGAAGCCCCAGCGTACTTACCAGCAATTCGCACGAGAAAATAAACTACTCCCACAATCCCAATTTGTCCAAGCGTTGCAAAATCAAGCCGCATCCCTGATAAAACAAAGAAGAACGTTAAGATTGGCGGCGAAAACTGATCGATTTGGCGGAAAAGTCCTTCGTCTTCCGCAAAGTTAGTGTAGGCCATCCCCATCGCCATGACCCCTAAAAGCGGGGAAATATCAAGCAGCGCAGTTAAACCACTAAACGCTGCTAAAATGGCAATTGTAATAATAAGACGGTTATCTTTTGTTCGTTTCGGTGGGGTAAGAACTTTAAGGAGCCAACCAAGGAAAAAGCCGACAGCGACAAGTCCGATATTATAAACGATTGGTAAAAAGATGCTCATAAAATCAACACCACCAGCCGCGTGTTTACCTGTAATAATCGCAATTGTTAAACTGAATAAAATTAAAGAAATCGCGTCATCAAGCGAAACGACTTGTAAAATTGTATTAACAAAGTCGCCTTTTGCTTTCGTTTGACGAATTGTCATCATCGTTGAAGCTGGTGCGGTCGCACTTGCAATCGCCGATAGTAATAAAATTAAATCTAGACCAAGCTGTGGCCACACGAGCCATAAAACAAGGAAAATAAAGAGCGCCGCCATTAAGCTTTCAAAAAGCGTAATAATAATAATTTTGCCGCCACTCTTTTTAAGAATGTCAAACTTGAAAAAGCGACCAACACCGAAAGCGATAAAAGCAAGTGCTAAGTCGGTAATAAAACTCATCCCTGCCGTTATTTCTTGTGGGATGAGGCCGGCCGGCCCAAAAATTAACTTCGAAACGGGACCAAGTAAAATACCCGCAATAATATACGCCGTAACGTTAGGTAAGCGTAGAGGTTTCGTAAGGCGTGTTAATAAAAAACCAACCATCAACATAATCCCAAGTGAAATAAGAACATATGGGACACTCGCATCAACGAATGGCGATGAAATTAATGTTGGGGCTAATTTAAGCATTTCCGAACCTCCTTCT
>CAZWRR010000073.1:0-4074 GCA_964635805.1 uncultured Staphylococcaceae bacterium | reverse complement strand
TGGATTCACTTTAAAAGAGACGGGATTAGCATTATTCACAACACAGGAATTGTTTAATATTAAACGTCAAGAAACACGATTTAATGAGCGGTTTAAAGCAGGTACAATTATTAGGAATTATGAACAGTTAGAAGAGGGTGATTATGTAGTCCATGAATACCACGGAATCGGACGATTTTTAGACATCACAAAACGTAAAGACGACAAGCTAAAACGGGACTATATAAAAATACAATACGGTGGTGAAGATTTACTTTTTATTCCGCTTGAGCAAATTCATTTAATAAGAAAGTATAGTGGGCGCGAGGGTGTTGCGCCGCGACTCCACAAACTCAATAGTGTCGTCTGGAAAAAAACGAAAGCTCGGCTTGAGAGCAAAATTAATGATATTGCTGACGAGCTCATTGCAACACATGCTTTACGTTTAAAAACACCAGGTTTACAATTCCCAGTTGATGATGAGTTACAAAGTGAATTTGAACTCGCTTTTCCGTATGAATTAACAAGCGATCAAAAAAGTGTTTTAGACGAAGTGAAAACCGATATGGAAAAACCTTATGTTATGGATCGTTTACTATGCGGTGATGTTGGTTTTGGTAAAACGGAAATTGCGCTTCGAGCGGCATTTAAGGCGATCAGCTCCGGTAAACAAGTACTATTTTTATGCCCTACAACTCTTTTAGCGCGCCAGCATTATGAAGTATCTTTAGAACGTTTCGAAAGTTTTGGGGTACGAATCGGTGTTTTATCACGTTTGCAGACCGCTAAAACACGTAATGAAACACTTGAAAAGTTTAAAAATGGAGAAATACACTTTTTGATTGGGACACACGCTTTGCTTAACATTGATTTACGCGAATCAAATGTTGGTTTGTTAATTGTTGATGAAGAGCAACGGTTTGGCGTTGAACAAAAAGAGAAAATAAAGAATCTTAAATTGTTAGTTGACGTTTTAACATTAAGCGCCACCCCAATTCCACGCACATTACAAATGTCACTAGTGGGAATTCGTAGTTTAAGTCAAATTAATACACCACCAGAAGAGCGAATGCCAATTCAAACATATGTACTTAAACGTGATGATAGCGTTGTCAAAGAATTAATTGAACGTGAATTAGAACGGGGTGGACAAGTATTTTATTTGCACAACCGGATTCAAACGATATATCACGTTGCTAACAAAATAGCGCGCAATATAAAACATGCAAAAGTAGGTGTTGTTCATGGACAAATGGATAAAAATGACATCGAAGATGTCATGAGTAAGTTTTATGAAAACAAATTAGACGTTCTCATTGCAACATCAATTATTGAAAATGGGATTGATGTTCCAAATGCAAATGTGATTATCGTTGAAGAAGCGGATAAGTTTGGACTTGCTCAACTTTATCAAATTAAGGGCCGAGTTGGCCGCGGCAATCGCATAGCGTACGCATATTTATTGTATAACCCACAAAAAAAGATGACAGAAAATGCCGTAAAACGGCTCCAAGCGATTCAAGAGTTTACAAAATTGGGGAGCGGGTACAAAATTGCTGAACGCGACTTATTAATTCGTGGTGCGGGCGATATACTTGGTCCGGAACAATCAGGCTTTATCGATAGTATCGGGATCGACATGTATTTAAAAATGCTCGAACAAGCGATAAGTAGCAAAACGAACAAAGCAAAACCGCAAGAAAAAACAATTACATTAAGCGGTGTAGAAGCATTTATTCCTGATGAATTTGCGAATAAAAGTGAAAAGTTTGAAATTTATTTAGATATCACATCCGCAAATTCGCTAAGTGATTTAAACGAAGTGAAGAAAAAAACACGTGATATGTTTGGACCGCTTCCTGACTCACTAATAATGTTATTCAAGAAAAGAGAGCTTGAACTTATTATAAGTGGACGCGCTAAGTATATCGAAGAAATAAAAGATGAACTACAATATTTGGATATAGTTCCAGGCGAATCGTTTTATGCAATACCGGGAGCCCTAAAGTTATTAAGTGATAAATTGACAACAAACGAATCAAATATAAGGTTTGTTACACAAAATGGTAAAATTATTATAAGAATGAACAAAAACAAAAATTGGTTCAAAGACTACGATTCAGTAGTAAACATGATTGTAAAAATTGTCCGTGAAGGGAGAGTTGCAAATGCGAATTGATAAGTATTTAAAATTAACACGACTAATTAAACGAAGAGTTGTAGCAAAAGATATAAGTGAAGCAGGACAAGTTATTGTTAACGGGCGCGTCGTAAAACCATCGTACACCGTAGACATCGAAGATGTTATAGACCTTTATTTAGGACAATATATTTTATCAATTAAAGTCGCAAGCACTGACGAGCAAATGTTACGTGGAAACCCGGATGCAGGGTATGAAATCATTGGCAAGAGTCTAAATGTTAACTAATTTATCTAAAGATAAAACGTATTTACTGGCATGCAGTTATGGACCTGACAGCATGGCACTTTTCGATATGCTTATTAAACAAAAAATTAATTTTGTCGTTGCGCACGTCAACTACCAAATGCGTGGAGACGCAAGTTGGGAGGCCGCAAACAACCTTGAAGCGTATGCAGAACAAAACGACATTAGATTTTATGGATTAACAGTAGATGGCCGCAAATATACCGGTAATTTCCAAGCAAAAGCAA
Organism: uncultured Staphylococcaceae bacterium; assembly: GCA_964635805.1. Lineage (GTDB taxonomy): Bacteria > Bacillota_I > Bacilli_A > RFN20 > CAG-826 > UBA1361. Next base: position 1,421 of record CAZWRR010000073.1, on the reverse strand, counting down.
GGGAAGAGCGTTATAATTTTTTCTTGAAATTATTGAGAAAACATAATTTTTCAGCACTACTAACGGCCCATAATGAAGACGACCATATTGAAACATATTTAATGCAAAAGCAAAGTAAAAAAACAACATTTTTCTATGGAATTAAAGAAAACACATCATATAAAGCAATGAGCGTTATACGGCCGCTTATTCATGCTTCAAAACAAGCACTGTTAGATTATTGTTTAGTAAACAACGTTCCGTTTGAGCGTGATCAATCAAACGAATCACGGTTATACACACGAAACAGAATGCGCCTTGAAGTTGTGAATAAATTAACAAACGCTGAACGCCATCAATTAGTGACAGATATTTCTCACAAAAACACTATGATAAAAGCTGATGTAGAAGTCGCAGACACTGTTATTGATGCGGAGAAAGTTGAAATAGCAAGGTTTTTCTCACTTCCACAAAATATTCAGAACATTGTTTTATATATACTTTTTGCGCAAAAAGGAGCTCAAGATGCATATACAATAGGCAAAGTAAATAATATTATTGATAGTTTGCGGAAAAAGAGCAGCAGCGCAATGTTTAAAGTAGATAAAGAAGTGTACTTTGTGAAAGCTTACACTTATTTTTTGTTAATTAATATAAATGAATATAAGCCTTATAAAATAAAGATTGATTCACCAAAAAATGTAGAAAACGTGCATTTTACGGCTAGATTACACAGTAAAGCAGCATTACATAAATTTCCACTCACCCATTATCCCCTTTTAATCACAAGTCCAAAAGCAAAGGATACTTACGACTTTGCAAATTATAAAAAGAAGGTCACGAGAATGTTTATAGACATGAAAATGCCGCGACATTTACGTTTAATTTGGCCGATTGTCCGAAACAATAAAGATGAAATCATCTTTGTACCCCGATATCGTGCGGACTACGAAGCGCATGAGGATGACATTTTTTTAATAAAAACATAAACCGCAAGCGTTGAAAATATTGATTATACTATGTATAATATTTGAGACTTGGAAAACTTTTTCGAGTGGCTAAGGAGGAACTATGTCCAAACAACACGAACCGAATCGACAACAAAAACAAGCTCCACAAAAAAAATCATTTAAGTTTTATTTACCATACTTAATATTATTTATTTTTATTGGCGTTGTGCTTTGGCTTGCATTTTCACCTTTAGGTGAGAGACCCACAGTATTTAACCAACACGAGTTTTCAGAAAACATTGATAACATTAAAACAGCAACTGTTGTTCAAACAGAAACAACAACAAAAATTGAAGGTACTTTGCTTGATGGCAAGGAATACACAACAATAATTTCAAATTCATTTTATGTTGAAATTGAAACATTGCTTGTGGAAAAGGTCGCAGAACTTGAAATTATTAATGCTTATGAAAGTACATTTTGGAATACAAT
>CAZWRR010000072.1:0-4083 GCA_964635805.1 uncultured Staphylococcaceae bacterium | reverse complement strand
TCTACTAAATTGTAAATATTATCTGTTCTTGCATCAACCCTATTCCCTGATACTTGAAGCATAGCACATGGAGGACCATGTAATATGCGGAACACTATACGACGGGAGAATGCGCTCAACCAGATTGTTTTCATAGCACCTATGCTTCTATGTTTCATTCCTATAGTGATCATCCCTTTTCTGTATGCCCTGTATATGAGTTTCATCCGCTGGAATGGCATCTCTTCAGTGAAGACATTTGTAGGATTTGCGAATTTCAAGCAAATTTTCCTCAATGATCGCGAATATTGGACAGCGATGCTCTTTTCTATCAAATCGACCTTCACGATTACTCTGATCTCTAACATCATGGGGTTGTCATTTGCATTGCTTGTTTGCTCAATTCCCCGAAGAATCCAGGGTATTGCAAGAACGCTGCTCTTGTTTCCCAATATAATGAGTGGTGTTATCATGGGTTTTATCTGGAAATTCATCTTTCAGAAAGGATTTCCATCAATAGCCCAAATTACCGGGCTAGGGTTTCTAGCTCGAAGCTGGCTGGCCGACCCTCAAGCAGCGTTTTGGTCGATAACCATCGTTTCGTGTTGGCAATTTGCCGGTTATACGATGATTATCTACATTGCCGGGCTTATGGGCATCAGCAAGGAAATCCATGAAGCTTCCCTAATCGACGGGTGTCCGGGGATTTTGCGCTTCTTCAAGATTACTCTCCCGTTGATCATGCCATCAGTCACGGTTTGTGTCTTTTGGGTGATGGTCAAGACGTTCACGATGTATGACCTTGTGTCGTCCCTTACCGAGGGAGGGCCATTCAAGACCACAATGACCGTATCGATGGACTTGTATGCAGAAGCATTTACCAAGAATAACTATGGATTGGGCTCAGCAAAGGCCATATTGTTCTTCTTCCTTATCCTGGCTATATCCTCTAGCCAAGTTGCATTTACTCGCTCCCGGGAGGTGCAATACTGATGAATTCATATGTTACCAAGAAGCGATTCTCAATGCTCATCACCACCTTGGCTGTCATCCTCATCGTATTGGTGTTCTCGATTCCTTTCTACCTGCTGGTCATCAACTCCTTCAAGGATCTTGCTGGTATCTCGAAGGACGTGATGCGTTGGCCGACGAAATTTTTCGTCTCCAATTACGTAAAAGCGTGGAAGCGGATGAATTTTCTGTTGGCTTTGAGAAACTCGCTGGTAGTAACTCTCATGAGCCTGGCCGGCGTGATTGTTTTTTCAAGCCTTGCAGCTTATCGCATCGTTCGCCATCCCTCGATTTTTAATACCGTCCTGTATGGGCTGTGCTTGGCTGAGATGATTATCCCATTCCAGGTAATCATGATTCCCCTTGTGGTCATCCTCAGGAAGATGAAATTAATCAATACTCTTTTAGGGCTGATCTTCTCAAACTGGGGACTTGGCGTGGCATTGGGAACCTTCATGTTTGCAGGCTTCATCAAAAGCATCCCAAGGGAACTTGAGGAGGCCGCCATGATTGAAGGATGCTCGAGCATTTCAATCTTTGTCAGGGTGGTATTTCCCCTTCTGAAGTCGATAACATTCACTCTGATAATACTTGACACCTTTTGGTTCTGGAATGATTATCTGCTCCCGTTGCTTGTTGTATCCAAGCCACGGCTAAAGACGCTGCCGATTGCGATCAGTTCATTTATGGGGCAGTACTACCTGCAATGGGATCTTGCACTTCCTGCACTTACAATGGCGATTATTCCGGCTGCTATAGCATTTTTCCTGTTGCAGAAACATATCGTCACCGGTCTTGTCGCTGGTGCTGTGAAGGGGTGAGGACAGAAGGAGGGGTAATAACGGAGTTGAAAAGAAGCGTGTATGCAGGCCCGTTTGGCGAAGAAGGTCTGGATAGTGATGATGGTTGACCATTCGGTCAGTTGGATGAGAAACATGATTAGCCCAATTTTATTGCCGGCTATCTTTAAAAAGGAGTAACAAATGACCAAAAAAATCGTGGCAATTGTCGCAATTGCCCTTGTTCTCGCTTCTGGCTTTGCCGCAGGCGAACGTGAGGCCTCTAACAAGAAGGTAATTCGGATATCGCAATTCAAGGTAGAGATTGCAGATGATTTCCAGACATTAGCAAAAGAGTATGAACAGCTGACCGGTGTCAGGGTAGAAGTGGAGTCACTGCCTTCCACCAACTATCAATCGACATTGAGGACAAAGTTGGCAGCAGGGGAGCTCCCTGAGATTTTCAACAACGAAGGGTACACACAGCTCGTTGAATGGGCTGAATATCTCGAGGACCTTTCGGGGGAGCGGTGGGTGAAAGATATGTCGGAATCCACAATCTTCGGTGGATCTGTGGATGGAAAGGTCTATGCCTTGCCCCTATATCTTGAAGGATATGGATTCTGCTATAACAAGGATATGTTCGAGAAAGCCGGGATCAAGAGCCTCCCGGGCACTCTGTCTGAGCTGGAAGAGGCGTGTGTCAAGCTTGAACAGGCCGGATTCACACCGTTTGGCCTGCCGTTCGGAGGAAATTACAACCCGGGGTTGTTCATGTTCAACGTGGCGGTTGCGCAACAGCCGGATGTTGATGCCTTTATAGCCGATGCTGTGGCGGGAAAAGCGGATTTTGTCGGAAACAAGGTCATGCAGGAGTGGGTCGATCTCCTCGATCTTACATTGGAGCACTGTCTCGGGAACCCTCTGGAACTCGATTTCACTGGTCAGATGAGCACCTTTGCCCTTGGAGAAGTCGCGATGACGTTGGCGAACAATGGTGCATGGCTTTCATTCGTGAACATGAATCCACATATCAATCCGGGATATACCGTGGTACCCATCAACAACGATCGCCAGTTCAATGATGCCCTGTTCGTAGGACCGTCGACATATTGGGTGGTGAACAAGCAGTCTCCGATGAAGGAGGAGGCGAAGAAGTTCCTCGATTGGCTTGTAACGAGCGAAAGAGGGCGGTACTACCTGACCGAAGTCTTCAACTTCGTTCCTGGTCTCACATCGATAGCTGTTTCGCCTAAAGCCGACCCACTGTCAAAAGCCATCAGTGAAGCTGTCCAGGCTGGAAAGACCCGGGGATGGCAGTGGCCTAAGTATCCTTCCGGGGCACAATTCGCTTGTGGTGATGCCATCATCGAGTATGCGGCAGGCAGGACCAACCGCACCCAGTTGCTGAAGAAATTTGAGAACATCTTCATCCAGTATGGAGCTGCAAAGTGATAGACATCGATTTGCGGTAAGCGTTCGATGACCGAAGAATCAATTTCTTGAGTTAAATGATGTACGGGGAATGTTCAATGATAGGTGCTTGCGCAAGATGTTTACGAGTTTTTCACACCAGGGGATTCTGCTTCAGTCGTAGAAATGCGTGGGTGCCTATCATTGATTATATGATCGATTACATGCAGGAAATGTGTTGTTTTTCTTAAGGGGAAACAAGAAGGAATATCGGGTTCTTGTACATACGGGGCAAGAAATAGATGGGTCGATTGGAAGCTTGGAGGAAGCATGAAGAATAATTTTACATTGAATAGGTTTCTGTTTGGTGGGGATTACTGCCCTGAACAATGGGATGAGTCAATCCAAACCGAAGACATAGCGATGATGAAAGAGCTAGGGGTCAATACTGCCACCCTGAATGTGCACGCCTGGATATTTTGCGAACCCGAGGAGGGCGTGTTCGACTTTGCTTGGCTCGATGCGGTAATCGCACGGTTGAAGGAAGCGCACATATCCATTGTAATGGGATCGGCAACAACGGCAACACCTGCATGGCTCTATCAAAAAGACCCAGGGATCATGAAGACTGATATCCAGGGGCGAGCCCTGAAGCATGGAGTCCGGGAGCGCTTTTGTCCAACATCGCCCACTTATCTGTCCGCTGTCGAAAGGTTTGTAACCACACTTGCTTCCCACTACAAAGACGAGGAGAGCATAATCCTCTGGCACTTGAATAACGAGTTGTCCGGTTTCTGTTATTGTGAGAACTGTGAAAGGGAATTTCGCAATTGGCTCAGGAAGAAGTTCGGTTCAATCGATAATTTGAATAGGTCCTGGTGTACAGCCATGTGGGGACGGT
>CAZWRR010000071.1:0-4088 GCA_964635805.1 uncultured Staphylococcaceae bacterium | reverse complement strand
TCCGATCTATTATACACTTGCCGAACTTGAACGTGAACTACCGAAAGAACAATTCCTATTTATTGAAGTTTGGGTTGCAAAACACCTTAAAGAAACACGAGATAAACACCAAAAAAAAGTTGCAAAACTAAAAGCTGAGCATCCAACGTTTACGCACTTTTTACTTAATGAAGTTGCTGCAGGGCGCTTAAGTGTTGGCCAAGCATATGTTAAACTTGCCGCCGCAAAATCGTATAGTACTAGCGAATTAAAACGCCTGTCGCTTTTACCGGTAAATGAATTAAGCGAAGAAGAATTTGCAGTGGTTAGTGAGTGGCAAGAAGAGGCCGAAATGGCGATCGAAGAAATAATTTTGGAACATCCAATGTTTGATTTTACTGACGCCGAACTTGTTTATTTTCATAATATGCCGGTGGCCGATATTTACAAGGCGATAAGTGAGCGCGAAGAATACGATGAGAAAACGGATATTACATACAGCGAAGAAGAATTGATTGCGCTAGCGTTTACACCAGGTACACTATTAACACCAGAGCAAGACGTCGTTGTTACGCGGTGGGTTAAAGCAAAACAACGTGAAGTAGCGGCATTAATGGCGGCGCACCCTTCACTTGTGCGGGCGCTTGCTTTTGATGTTGTCTTAAAACGCCGGACACTAGAAGAAGCACTCAAACTTGTAAATGATAAGTAATTAAGTAAAATACTTTCGTGTTGGCCCGCTTAAAACTTGCCAATATTGCGTATGTAAAGTGGTGTATTTAGCGCATTCTAAGCCTATTTTAAATATTTCATATTTATCATTAACAATATGCTATAATATTTTTAACGACTTACATAATATTTATTTTTAGGGGCGTTTTAACTTATACAAAGAAAGGTCAAATAGTAATGGTAGAAAAAGACTTTTTAGAGAATTTTCGTGATTATGAACAAATTTTACGGAAGAAATACGGTTTAACGAAAGATGCGTATTTGTCGGACGCAACCGACAAAGCATCATTTGCACGTTTTCGCAGTGAAGTGTGGCACTTCCCGAAAATCCGCAACTTATTATCACATCAAAATAACGCACGAGTTTTGCAATTTATTACGATTAAACCACAACTTAATCTTGATTTACTTAAAGTAATTAAGTACGTTACGACACCACAAATTGTTATCGATAATTGTGTAATGCGGCAAAATATTATTAGTGCAACTTTTGATGATGAAATTATGCCATTTGTGCGACAAATGGATAAGTTTAAAATTAACTCAATTCCCATTATTGAAAATGGTTATCTAGTTGGCCTTTTTTTAGAGTCTTCGATGATTAATTTATTTGCAGATGAACACCATTATAATTTAGGAGCAACAACGAAGTTTCGTGACATCAGCGAGCATATTAAAATAAAAGGTGATGAACCACACATTAAATATATTGCTCGCGACATGACGATTGAACAGCTCTACGACTATAATGAGTTTCTTTATAAAAACGGTGAACGTGTGCAAATATATTTTATAACAGAAAATGGCCGTGCCGACCAACGGATTTTAGGGCTTTTAACAAGACACCGGATTTCAACATTTCCATACGGAGGACAAAGCAATGAACCAATTAACTGATTTTATCGTCCTTTACGACCGTTTAGTGCAACTGCTTATAAACCGTTATGGCCGCAGTAAAGATGATGTTTATATGTATTTTTTAATTGAAGACATTAATCAGTACTATGAAGACTTCTTAATACTTTATAGTATTTATAACGCTATCGATAAATCGCGCCTTACTGCATCATATAATTATTTCACTGTCGAAAACGAAGCATTAAAAGTTTTACAAGAAATAATTAACTACGTAAAAAACCCAAGTTATGTACTTGATTATTCCATTAAACGCGAAGCTATTATAAGTGCAACGTTTGCAGATTATGTTATCGCGACAATTAACAAAATGAAACAATTAAAAATCGATAGTGTGCCGATTATTGAAGATGGGAAACTTAAGGCACTTTTAAACGAAAAGACACTCATCCATTACTTTGCTAATAATACGGAACAACCGTTAACAGAAACGACAACATTTGCCGATATCGCCGCGTTTATTACTTTAGCGAACACAGATTCTTACGCCATTATTCCTTATAAAACAACAAATGATGAGCTTGTGCGTATGAATCGTAAATATTTTACTAAAGGACGCTTTATTACACATTACTTTATTACGAAAGATGGCACCTTAGCGACAGATGTAGTTGGCTTAACGACGCCGTATCGCATTGCAACATTTGTTAAAGCAAAATACAAACGGAAAAAATAAGGAGTTTACTATGAGTGGACAAAAAGAAACGACAGTACGTAACCCGCGGGCACAATCAACAGCTGATCAGATTGAAAATGATTATGAGCGCGAAATGGAGCATTTACGCGACCAACGCGATGCAGCCGAACGGGCGCGTCGTAATGCCGAAGCCCGTTTTGATGAACTTGATCAAAAAGTTGACAATATTTATGACGAGCAAAACGCGCAGATTAATCAACTTGCAAGTGAGCAACAAGCATTTATGCGGCAAACACAAAAACGATTTCAAAAGCAAGAAGAAAACATCCGCAACAATTATCGACAAATCATTAACTTACGCGCTGCCCAAAAGCAAGAAGAAATTAATCGCAAACGAGAAATAGCGCAAGTACGTCATGAAAATCACAAACAAATCGCCCGCGTCCGCCGTGATATGGCGAAGGCGAATTATGAACAGAAACGTGCTTTAATAGCAACGGAAAAGCGACTAAAAACACAAATTTTTGATACCGAAAAACGTTTGAGTGACGAAATTCGTAAAACACGCGCCGCGACTGCGAAAAAATTTGTCGAAATGGATCGAAAGTTTTCGACGCAGCTTACAAACTTACGTTATGAAACAAAAAAAGAAATTGCTGCTGTTAAGAACCATATGCAACAGCAAATTAATATGCTCGCAAGCGCTCAAGTTGAACAAAAGAAAAAACTTGCTGCTGCAGCAAAAACGTGGATTGATTATTGTAAAATTATGATTAATTCGATTAAGCTTACTGATCATGAAAAGTTTTTTCCCGGCGTATTAAACGGGCGTATGATCAATGAATATAATCGCGCAACTAATTTTTTTAATCAAGGCATATATGAAAGTGCAATGAGTGCGGCTGTCACACTTTTTGATAATCTTGAAGAGATGTATTTAAACACGCGCGAAAAAGAAATGCAGTACGAACATGAGCTATTTTTATTTGAAGAGGAAATCGGCGTAACTTTAAGTGAATACCGTGCCAATCGTTACATCCACTTTACGATCGACACTTCAGTGGGCGCCGAAGAAGTTAAGTTAGATACAAATTATTGGTCGTTTGGTGCATATGAACAACTAAAAAATAAAATAATGGTAGTTGTTAATAGTTTAAAACGAGTGGGGCGAATGAGCACTGATGAAATTAATGCACAGAAAAGCAATTTAGCGGGTTACCAAGCTGAAATAAGCAAAATAACTGAGCAAGCAAAGCATCGGCTTGTTGCGAGTGAATTTCGGGTTAACGTTGCACAAGTGGTTGACCGTGCTTTGCAAAACCTTGGCTATAAAGTTGGGATCGATGGTTCGGCTTTCTTAAACAATGATAACCGTAATGAATTTCATCTTAAATCGGAAGATGGTCTAGGCAACGCTATTGTTGCTGTTATTGGCGTTGATGAACGTGACATAAGTTCGGCAAAAATCGCTCTCCATTTCTTCGATAAAACGAAAGATATCAAAACATTTGCGACGTATAGTGAAGTTGTGATGAATGCGCTTAAAGAAGAAAATATTGTTGTTGGCGAATTAAATACGATTAAGGGCTTTGAAACACGCAGTAGTGACAAAGTTAGTTTACTTAATATTGCGCAAACACGTAAGGGAAATAAACAATGAAGAGGTCAATTTTCGCCGATTTAAAACTTCGCACCCACTTACTATTTCGCCAAACTGATGATTATTTTTATGATAGCAACTTAACGAAACATAATTTACGAGAAAAAATTTATCAAGAACTAAAACGGCTTGGCTATAAACGTATTTTATTTTATAGTGATTCAC
>CAZWRR010000070.1:0-4174 GCA_964635805.1 uncultured Staphylococcaceae bacterium | reverse complement strand
TGGCTTATATAGTCTTTTAACTTATCAAAAGCATCGTAAGTATTTACGTTAAAAACACTATTTTATATAAGTATCTTTTTAAAAAATAAATATAGAAATAGGAATCATTATGAAAAAACATAGTTTTAGACGAAAAACACATAAATTATTAACATTAACTTTAGGATTGCTCCTTTTAACATTTTTTAATGTCTCAAAAAGTAATGAACGATTACAAACACACGCCTGGAGCGGCACGCAAACAAGCAACTACGGTTCGTATTACGATAGCGTAAGCACAGAAACAGGGAGCGCCCTAAAAAGCAAACTAAAAACAATTATTAGTAGCCCAACGCCAACTGTAAGTTACGACTGGAGTCGCTATGAAGCTGCGGACGAAGCCGAAGGCATTAGTGATTCTGTCTTACTCATTTATTCACGTCAAGTTGTCAAAAAAAGCGCACACGTCAGTGGCAGTACCGGCTGGAACCGCGAACACACGTATCCGCAATCAAAAATTGGCAGCCCAGCAACGAGCGACAACCATCATATTTTTGCCGATGACAACAAAACAAACAACACCCGTGGCAACAAGCTTTTTGGTGAATTAGATCCGAGCACTGCAACGAAAGTATATGACGGCTACGGTAATTTAACGAATAACTACACAAACAGTACGTATTTTATGCCAAACCCAGAAGCACGCGGCGAAGTCGCACGGGCAACAATGTACTTAAATACACTATACAACTACTCGGTCACCGGTAATTTCCAAAGTACAGCTTTAATGTTAAAGTGGCACTTAGAAAATCCTGTTAATGATCGCGAAATTTATCGGAATAACTATATTCACACTGTCCAGAAAAACCGTAATCCGTTTATTGATAAACCCGAATACGCATGTTTAGTGTGGGGCGGGGAAAATAGTGCGACCCAAAGCATTTGTGGTCCTCAAGAAGACGTTGATGTCACTAGTGTAAGCCTTAGTCCAACGAGTGCAACGATAAGTTTGCAAGCGCCGAACAAAACGTTACCGCTAAGCGCCACTGTGTTACCGGCAAATGCCACAAACAAAGCGCTCTCATGGTCAAGTTCAAACACCGCTGTTGCGACTGTTAGTTCAAGCGGTATTGTTAGTGCGCACACCGTAGGAACAACAACAATTACTGCCACTTCAGTTGATAATCCAAGTAAAAGTGCTAGCGCAACAATTACGGTTACGAACGACCCAATCGCCGTTACGGGCATTAGTTTTGATAATGCCTCGATTACGTTAAAACTTTACAATGAGCAAACGCTTAATCCGGTTATTACGCCAAGCAGCGCGACGAATAAAAATGTCAATTGGCATTCAAGCAATAACGATATTGTTACGGTGACGAATACCGGACTTGCCGTGGGGATGGGTGTTGGTAGCGCGACGATTAGTGCGACAACGGTTGATGGCGCGTATAGTGCGAGCATTACAGTTAACGTCATTAATCCGCCCCCTGTTAGCAGTGTAACGGGCACGTATTACAACGGCAACGATAATAATTCCGGCGGTGCACCAACCCGCGATGACATCAATACAGGTAAATTAGTCGGCGACACGAATATGCCCGGCTTTGGCAAAGAAGTTGTCAGTGAACTTAGTGCTTCACAAGCTTACTTTGGTCGCGGCGGCGGGATTAGTATTGGTTCAAATAAAAATCCCGGCTTTTTAAAATTAACATTAATGAATGAGTACGCGACAAAACGCGTTGAAGTACTTTTTAACGATACGAATTTAGCAAGCACGCCAAGTTTAATGGGAACTGAAGGTACAGCCTTTACCGTAACTGAAGGTTCCGTTGGTGCGCAGCATTCAAAGCCAAGTACAGGCACACCGTACGTCATTGAATTTCCAACGGAAACAACGTACTTTGAAATTCACGCGACAAAACGCATTGCAATCGTCGAAATTGCGATTATAATTGACGCCGAACTCGAAGTTTCACCCGAGGTTGAAGCAAAAAACTACAGTACGTATTTTTTAGATGCAACCGCGCTTGGCTGCACGCTTAGTGATGAAGCGCTCCTTTTTAGTGCGTGGGAGTTTGCCGAAGACGAGTATGATGACTTAAGTTTTATTGCAAAGACCATTATGCAAAATAGTGAGGCTGACGCAAGTAGTAGTGATGTCGTTAAACAAGCAAAAGCGCGTTACAATTTTATATATTACAAATACAACTTCCACGATTTTATAAGTGGCGAAACGTTTGTTACCCCCCAAGCAACACCACCGCAAAGTAAAAACAGTTTGCTAATCTTGTTTTTCACGGCACTTATCGTCGTTGCAGTTGTCGGTGTTGTTGCGCGTAAAACATATCATTAGGGCGCAAAACGCTAAAAAAACGGATGTAATGTTATAATTATTATATTAATGAACAATGTTCATTATTTTATGCACAAGACGGGAGTGGAGGGATTATTATGAAACAAGCAGATATCGGTATTATTGGCCTTGCGGTCATGGGGGAAAACCTCGTCCTTAATTTTGTGCGTAATGGCTACAGTGTTGCTGTTTACACACGCACTGTTAGTAACGTCACGAAGTTTAAAGAAAACCGCGGTGCAAGCGCAAGTATTATCGGCACGTATTCACTTGCGGAGTTTGTAAGTGCATTAGCGAAGCCACGTAAAATTATGCTTCTTATTAAAGCGGGTGCGCCCGTTGATAGTACGCTAGAACAGCTTATTCCTTTATTAGACAAAGGTGATATCGTGCTTGACGGCGGGAATAGTGATTACCGTGATACAATGCGGCGCGAAGCAATGCTACGTGAACACGGTATCTTTTATTTAGGCACCGGTGTTAGTGGTGGCGAAGAAGGGGCACTTAACGGGCCAAGTTTAATGCCAGGCGGCGATAGATGGGCATATAACAAAGTTGCACCACTGTTGCGGGCAATTAGTGCGAAATACAACAACGCTGCCTGTGTAACTTACATTGGTCCTAGTGGCGCAGGCCATTTCGTCAAAATGGTCCATAACGGCATCGAATACGGTGATATGCAACTTATTAGTGAAACGTACGATTTAATGCTAAATTTTTTGCATCTTGATCACGACCGTATGGCTGAGGTCTTTGCGCGCTGGAATAGTCGCAAGTTAAATAGTTACTTAATTGAAATTACCGCGGATATTATGCGTTATAAAGATCATGACGGCACGCCGTTACTTACAAAAATCGTTGATGTCGCTGGCCAAAAAGGCACGGGTAAATGGACGGCAATTAATGCGCTTGAACGCGGAGTAGCGCTCCCACTTATTACTGAAGCTGTTAATATGCGCTTTCTTTCGGCATTAACGGCAATACGCGCCCCACTGCGGACTGCGTTTAGTGCGCCCCACAAACCGTTTAAAGGAAACAATAACACTTTTATCAATCATTTAGAAAGAGCGCTTTACGCAGCGAAGATTATTTCGTATGCGCAAGGATTTCACTTAATGAGTGTTACTAGTGATGAATTTAAGTGGGATATTAATTTAAGTGACGTTGCAAAAATTTGGCGGGCCGGTTGCATTATTCGTTCGAAGTTTTTAAATAATATTAGTACTGCGTACCGGAAAGATAGTAATCTCGCCCATTTGCTACTTGATCCATATTTCACAAAAGAAGTAAATGCGGCAAGCAAAAGTTTACGTTACGTTGTTAAAGCCGCAGTTGATGCGGGGATTAGTGTGCCGGCGTTAAGTAGTGCGCTCCAGTACTTTGATAGCTTACGGACAGTGCACTTACCAACAAACTTAATTCAAGCGCAGCGTGATTACTTTGGTGCCCATACGTATTTACGCACAGATGACGCTAGTGGCACGCCGCATCACACGAACTGGACAAAGAAGGGTGGGAGTACGACATCAAACCCGTACGAGGCCTAAGATGCAACTTTTAGCAAGTTTAAGCGATACTGAATACACGCAAACACGAATCAAACGTACCCGTGTTGCCAGCCGAGTTGTGCTCCTTGACGAACATAACAACGTTGCACTTACGCACATAGTTGCTACGGACCAGTTTGGTGAGCGTAATTATTACGAACTCCCCGGTGGCGGTAAAAAACGCACGGAAAACGCGCTGGAAGCCGCGCTCCGCGAAGCTAGCGAAGAGTTAGGTGTAAGTGCACAAATTATTAGTGAACTTGGAGTAATTCATGATTATTACAACTTAATC
>CAZWRR010000069.1:0-4304 GCA_964635805.1 uncultured Staphylococcaceae bacterium | reverse complement strand
GTTTGAGGGGGCAAGAAAATGATTTATAAGACAAATAGAGTTATGTTAGCAAATGTTAACTCACACGATGAAGATGAAGTGATGGCAGAAGCGCTTGCTCTTTATGAACAACATCTTGATGAAGAAGAAAATTAAGAAAAAATAATACTTTCCACACGATTTAACGCCGTCAAGGCGTTTTTTTACTACGAAATACGCTAAAATTATAGTAAGAGGTGAAACTATGAATATTAAGTGGTGGGATGAGCGCGTTTTTTATCAAATTTATCCGCGCAGTTTTTATGATTCAAATGGTGATGGGGTCGGTGATATCCAAGGTATAATTGCAAAATTACCGTATTTAAAAAAGTTAGGCATTGGGGCGTTATGGATTAGTCCCCTGTACGTATCGCCTAATTTTGATTTTGGCTATGATATTAGCGATTATCAAGACATTAACCCGGAGTACGGTACGTTAGAAGACTTTGATGAACTAATTAAAGCCGCGAATGAATTAGATATTAAAATTGTGATGGATTTAGTGATTAATCATACGTCTTTTGCCCACAAGTGGTTTTTAGAAAGTAAAGATCCGCAAAGTAAATACCATAATTACTACATTTGGCGTAAAGGCCGGGGTAAAAAGAATAAAGCACCAAACAACTGGCAAAGTATGTTTACCGGCAGTGCGTGGACGTATGAGCAAAGCAATGACATGTATTATCTCCATCTTTTCACAAAAGAACAACCGGATTTGAATTTTTATCACCGTCCAGTAATCGACGAAGTGAAAAACTTAATGGAATTTTGGCTAAAGCGTGGGGTAGCAGGCTTCCGCTGTGACGTTATTAATTGTATTTATAAAAAATCACTTGATAATGCGCGACCACGCATTTATAAAACAGGGCGCGAATTATATTTAAATATTGACGGAACACATGAAATTCTCAAGGAAATTAATCGCGATATATTAGCTAAATTTGATGCTTATACTGTTGGCGAAACAACAGATATTACATTGCATGAAGCTGTAGCGTATTTAGATGACGAATTAACACACATTTTCCCGTTTGATCATACGCAACTTGATTATTTTAAACTGCCATTTATTAAACGTAAGTTTAAACCGGCGCGTTTAGTGCGAGTGCTCCAAAAATGGCACGGTGTATTACCACGACAAACGATGTTTTTTGAAAACCATGACATACCACGAATTGTTTCGCGTTATGGGGATGAAAATAACCGTAAACTAAGTGCGACTGCTTACGCAAGTTTGACATTGATGATGGATGCGACACCGTATATTTATCAAGGGCAAGAAATTGGGATGAGTAATTTAAAAATAACAAATATAAATGAAATAAAAGATGTCGCGACTTTAAACGTTTATCATTTAATGCGAAAATTACTAGTTCCGAAAAAACTCGCGCTAAAACTTGTAAGCCATTTTTCACGTGACCATGCGCGGACACCAGTGCAGTGGAGTGATGAGAAGCATGCAGGCTTTACAAGTGGCGAACCGTGGCTAGCAGTTAATAATAACTATAATAAAATTAATGTTGCCGCAAATCTAAGTGATGATGATTCAATTCATAGCAACTTTGTAAAATTAATTGCACTCCGTAACGAAAGTCCGACAATTAAGCACGGTAAACTTGTTTTTCTAAAAGAAAATAAAAACATCATTGGTTTTGATCGTACGTATAACGATGAAGTGATCCGCGTTTTAATTAATTTAAGTAAGAAAGAAAAAAGAGTTAAATCGAGTTTAGATGGTGAATTACTTTATGGTAATTACGACGAATATAGTGATGAACAAGTAAAATTACGTCCATTTGAAGTGCAAATTATAAAAAAGTAGCATAAGCCAACCAACAATAACTAAAGTGATAATTATGTTATAATTATTTTTGTTATTGAGGTGAGTTATGAAAGTGCAAAGTTTGTTAAATTGGGATGAATACTTCATGAGTGTTGCGCTTTTAGCAGCACTTCGCAGTAAAGACCCTTCGAGTAAAGTCGGTGCATGTATCGTCGATGATGAACATAAAGTCGTTAGTTTAGGTTATAACGGGATGCCACGCGGCCTTGATGAAAGTAAACTTTCATGGGCAAAAGGTGAAGGGCTAGATAGTAAATATTTGTACGTTGCTCATGCCGAGTTTAACGCTATTTTAAATACCCGCAGTGGTAGTTCGCTTAAAAACACGACGATTTACGTTACGCTTTTCCCTTGTAACGAATGCGCCAAAGCAATAATTCAAGTCGGCATTAAAGAAGTTGTGTACTTAGAAGATAAGTATGCTGACACAATTCCTGTTTTAGCGAGTAAAAAATTACTTAACTTAGCCGGTGTGAAAATCCGGAAATATGAAGGAAAAGTATTAAAACCAACGTTTCATGAATAATATTGCATTAGAACTTAAGCAAGTTTCATATAGTTATACTTCGGCAAAACTCGCGTTAGACAACATATCGCTTACGATTAAAAAAGGTAGTTTTGTAAGTGTTATTGGTCATAACGGCAGCGGTAAATCAACGCTTGCAAAAATTATTGCCGGTATTATTGACTTACCAAAAAGTGGTGAACTATTTATCTTTGGTGAAAAAGTAACCGCAGTTAATAGTGATACAATTCGCGCAGAAATTGGGATTGTTTTCCAAAACCCTGATAATCAGTTTATCGGTGCCACAGTCCGTGATGATCTATCGTTCGGCCTTGAAAACAAACAAGTCCCGCAACCGGAAATGGACCCACTGATTGATGAATTTGCCGCTAAAGTTGGTATGGAAAAATTTTTGGAAAAAGAACCAATGCACTTAAGTGGTGGCCAAAAGCAGCGCGTTGCCATTGCTGGTGTATTGGCAATGAAGCCCAAAATATTACTACTTGACGAGGCAACAGCTATGCTTGATCCTCGTGGTAAACGCGAGATTAAACAAGTTGTGCGTGATTTAAAAAGTGAAACACCCGACTTAACAATTGTAAGCATAACCCACGACATTGAAGAAACACTTGATAGTGATATGATTATTGTTCTAAACGAAGGAAAAATTGAATTAGCGGGCTCGCCTGCGGAAATATACAAAAATAGTGTGCTTTTAGAGCGTATTAAGCTTGATTTACCGTTTTCATTTCGACTTAAAAACGCACTTAATGCGAGCGGTGTAAAAATAAAAGCAACAGAAACAGCGGAGATAATAAAAGAATTATGGCCTTAAAGTTTCATAATGTTGATTTTACGTATGCCCCAAAATCACCTTTTCAGTATGACGCGCTTCATAATATTAATGTGGCGATAGATAAAGGTAGTTTCACAGCGATTGTTGGCCACACTGGAAGTGGTAAATCGACACTCGTGCAACACGCGAATGCTTTGCTTTTACCAACTCGTGGTATCGTTCAAGTTGGTAGCAAACTAGTTTTGCCCACTAAGTTCAAAAAGTACAAGAAACAACTGACAAAAAAAATTAATCATAAAAAAACATCAACAGATGAAAAAGCACGCCTTACATATTTGCATGACATCTTAGTGAACTATGAAAAATACAAACTGAAAACATTACGTAAAGAGGTCGGACTCGTTTTTCAATTTCCCGAATATCAATTATTTGAAGAAACAGTACTAAAAGATGTTAGTTTCGGTCCGCTTAATTTTGGTGCGACTAAAGAAGAAGCAGAGCAATTAGCAAAAGAAGCATTAAAACTTGTCGGTATTGATTCATCATTTTATGAGCGATCGCCATTTGAACTTTCCGGTGGTGAAAAACGTCGTGTCGCTATTGCTGGAATTCTTGCACTTGAACCAAATGTTTTAGTGCTTGATGAACCAACTGCGGGACTTGATCCGCTCAGTGCCAAAAACATGATGCGCACGTTTGCGGACATTCATAAATCAGGGACAACGGTAATATTAGTGACTCATGATATGAATCTTGTTTTACGCTACGCAACCGCTGTTATTGTAATGGTTGAAGGTGAAGTTGTTTCAAAAACAACACCCCACGAACTATTTAGTGATGAAAAAGAAGACTACAGTCTTGAAATACCACATTTATACGAAGCGATGAAACTATTAAAAGCGCAAGGATGCCCACTCGAGTTTAGTAAAATTAAAACAATCGAACAATTAGTTAGTGAAGTAGTGCGTTTGCGGAGTAGCGTATGAAAAACATTTCATTAGGGCGCTATATTCCGACTAATTCATTTTTACATCGTGCTGATCCGCGGGTTAAATTTGCGGGATTAGTGCTTTTTATCACATTAATCTTTTTTAAATTTAATACACAAGTAATGGACTTTGTTATGTATGGTCTTTACTTAG
>CAZWRR010000068.1:0-4367 GCA_964635805.1 uncultured Staphylococcaceae bacterium | reverse complement strand
ATCGACCTCACCCTTATCAGGGGTGCGCTCTAACCAACTGAGCTAAAGGCCCGCGCTAATGCTTTTATATAATATAATAGAACGTTTCTTAATGCAACTAAAAAGACGAATTGTGTTATAAAAAACGACCACTATTGTGATCGTTTTGCTTGTTAAGTATTCTCGACGATTAACGTTTTGAGAATTGTGGTGCGCGACGTGCAGCTTTAAGACCGTATTTTTTCCGTTCTTTAACGCGAGCGTCACGTGTTAACATCCCTGCTTTTTTAAGCGCGCCACGGTCATGTCCGGCTTCAAGTAAAGCACGGGCAATTCCAAGCCTGATTGCACCAGCTTGGCCAGTGAATCCGCCGCCGTTAACGTTTGCACTAATATCATATTTATCAGTGACGTCTAAAATCGCAAGTGGTTGTTTCAAGTCCATCACTAACGTTTGGTAAGGCATATATTCATTAACATCAACGTGATTAACAGTTATATTACCTTTACCAGGCTTTAATACAACACGGGCAACGCTTTTCTTTCTGCGACCTGTGCCCATATAAATTGCATCTTTTTTCTTTGACATTATTTAGCTCCTCCCACATAGCGTAGTGGTAATGGTTCGGGTTTTTGTGCTTCATGTGGATGGTCACTGCCTTCATACACAAATAATTTTTTGTGCATTTTGCGACCTAAACGGCCTTTCGGGACCATACCCCACACTGCGCGTTCAACCATTTCAACTGGATATTTTTCTAACATTTCACCAGCAGTACGGACGCGTAATCCGCCCGGACGTTGACTCGTGTTGTAGTATTTTTTCGTTTTAACTTTGTTGCCGCTTAACCCGACTTTTTTTGCATTAATGATAATGACATAATCACCCGTATCAACGTGTGGTGTGTAATCAGGTTTATTTTTGCCCATTAAAGTCATTGCAACTTCACTTGCAAGACGGCCTAATGGTAAATCAGTGGCATCAACAACGTACCATTTTCGAGTTACTTCCAGATGTTTAACATTTGTTGTTTGACGTAGCATAATTCGTTCTCCTTTAATATTTTTCGTCTTACCGGGACGACTAAAGGCAATTAATACCGTGATTAAGAATAATATATTTACAATATATTGTCAAACGTTATAAGAAAATAAAAAACGCCTGCTAAATAAGATAGCAAACGTTGTTTAATTAATTTAAAAGTTGCTATTCTTTGCGTGCGGCGACGTAAAGGAGCATTTTTAAAATATTAACGTAAATCCATACGGTGGTAATTAAAATACCTAGTCCAGCTTGCCATTCCATGTTCGTTGGTGCATTTGTTTCCACGAGCATTTTCGCGCGGTCAAAGTCTAAAATGAGCATTAACGCGCCGATAATGATGAATAAGCCAGAAATAGCAATACCAACACCTGGGCTGACAATTAAATAGTCTGGGCTAATTAAAGTTATAATCCACATTGCTAGTGAAGCAAGCAATATAGCAATGAGTGATCCCATGACGAACTTCGCTAAAAACGGTGTAGCGCGGACAGCGCCAACGCTATATAAAACACTCATTGTAAGCACAACAAGTAACGTGCCACCAATTGCCATAATACCAATACCTGGTAAAAACATTTCAACAAGCCACGTAATCGACCCATACATTAACCCTTGGGCAATTGCGTAAATTATCGATAGTACCATTGCTGATTCAGGTTTACGCATCGCGAAGAAGACGATAAAAAACGAACCTAGTGTCCCAACGATGATTCCAGCAATAAGCACTTCTAACGGAAGCCATCGTGAAACGATACCAACGGCAAGTGTAATAAACACTAATAAAATCGTCTTAAGTGTAATACCTGTCCATGATGCAGTTTTGACGTTTGTATCGACATCAACTGCGAATTGGCCAGAACTACTTTGTTTTTCAATATTATTGAAAACTGGATTTGAATTTCTAAACATATTTATTTCCTCCACTCCTAATTATACTACTTATTGTGTTACATCGACATTATGAAACACTTCTTGGACATCTTGAACTTCTTCAATTAAATCAACTAACCGTGTAAACTGCTCCATGTTTTCGCCATTAAGTGTGATTTTTGTTGTTGGAATCATTTTAATTTCACTGATATTAAACTCCGCAACCCCTAATTCATATAAAGCATCGCGTGTTTTGCCGTACGCTAACGGATTAACAAGCACTTCAAGCACGTCATCTTCATCATTTATTTCCCAAACATCAATGTCATTAAGGACGAGTGTTTCTTCAACAATATCGTAACCAATTGAAGTGAAAACAAAAACACCAGTTTCCGTAAAATTAAATGCAACGCTCGTAAAAATAGCACCATCAATTTTCTTAACCGCTGCTTTTAAGTCGCTTATTGCCCGATTAACGTTATCAGTTAGTGTGTCAACAACAATAAAACTACCGCCAGGTCCCATAATTTCATAACGACCAGGAATATACGCAACAACGTCTTTCCCGCTTGCCTTTTTTAGCGCACGTTCAATCACATCTTTACTAACACCAAGAGCGCGATACTTATCAAGCGTTGCCCGCAATGTTAAATTAGAGCTAAGATCAACGCCCCCTTGTTTTGCAGCTAAATATACTTCTTTTGATGCACGCATGTAAAGTGCACTTTTCTTTTTTGCTGTTATTGCCATACTTGCGGCACGTACTTCAAAATGTCGACCCATAAAATCACCTCTTTATCGTTATTATTGTAACAAAATTTCGTTTAATATTCGACTGTTTTTAAGAATAAAGCATGGGCGGGTGCTTTGTGTGAAACAATTGTACGCACATCGCTCTTTAGCAAATTATTAATTTGCTCTAAAGTTAGTTTTCCTTCATTATATGCGAGAATTGCGCCGATAATCATCCGAATTTGACTGCGCATGAAACCATTGCCTTGTAGTGTAAACACGTATTTAGCGCCCGTTTTTTTAATGTTTATTGTATAAATTTCACGAACATAATTAAAAAAGTCATCACCTTTATTTGTGAAGTTTTGAAAATTGTGTTTACCTACAAAAAGCGCTGCGGCTTCTTGGAGTTTTTCAAGATAAACTGGATAATAATATAAAAGGGTATACGGCGCTAAGAACGGGTCTTTTGCTTTGGCAACAACGACGTATTCATACGTTTTGCTTTTGGCTGATAACCGCGCATGAAACGCTTCATCACACTTTGTAATCTTTACAATTTCAATATCACTAGGAAGCATTTTATTTAAATTATATCGCAGTTTTGACACGGCAACTTGGCGGGCATCAAAGTGAAAAACTTGTCCATATGCATGAACGCCCCGATCAGTCCGTCCAGAACCATGAACGATTACTTCTTTATTAAAATAAGTGCTTAATTTCTCTTCAAGTACGCTTTGTATCGTTATTTCATTACGCTGTTTTTGCCATCCGTAATAGTTTGTACCAACGTATTTAACAACTGCTTTATAACGCATTACATTAACCCACTAATAAGCGCAACAAAGTCAACACCATACGCTCTTAATACAAGTGCACCGGTGAAAAACGCAGCACAAAACGAAATAATAAACAAATCACGCCAATTAAACCGTAACTGGCGGTATCTTGTCCGCTTTGCTTGTGGATTGTAGCCACGAGCAATCATTGCATTTGCTAATTCATCGCTCCGTTGCATTGCACTAACAAATAAGGGCACAATTAAAGCGACAACTGCACGAAGTTTTTCTTTGAACTTCCCCCCTTTAAAATCAACACCACGACTTTCTTGGGCGCGCATAATCCGTCCTGTTTCGTCAAGTAACGTTGGGATAAAGCGTAAAGCAATTGAAATAGTCATGGCGATTTCGTGAACGGGGAAACGAATAAGTCGCAGCGGATACATATACCATTCGAGTGCATGCGTTAAATCAAGGGGCTTTGTTGTTGCTGTTAATAATGTCGTTAGCGAAATCATAATTACAAGCCGTAAAAAGATATATAACGTTTGATAAATTGCAGCATCATAAATTGGGTAATTACCAATTTTGAAAATAACAATAGCGTCCGCGCTCCGAATTGTGAATATATTAATAATATAGCATCGAATCTTTTTTCGGAGTATTATTCTTTTCACATTGTCCGGTGTTGTGAAGAGCAGTTTACGGTCGGGGGCGCCCGCTCATGCCGCCCCCCTGAGGGAAGGGGGATGAAAATCTCGTCGGGAAAGAGAAATGCGGCCTGTTTTTTCAGCTTTGTTCCGTATCCCACCGAAAAGATCCGTACACAAGGAGGAATAAACCCATGAAGAGGCTGCTGTGTCTTGTCGCCGTGTGCCTAGTCCTTTTCGCCGCGGGAACCGCCCTTGCCGCCGATAAAATCGTCGTCCGGGTAGCCCATACCATCGCCCCCGACTCCCATT
>CAZWRR010000067.1:0-4477 GCA_964635805.1 uncultured Staphylococcaceae bacterium | reverse complement strand
GGCCACCTTCACGAATTGAGAACTTGGTTCCGTTTTCAATCGCGACTGGGTGAATAAGTTCAACAGTTAAATCGACTGTATCACCAGGCATAACCATTTCGACACCAGCTGGTAAGCTAACGCTGCCGGTAATGTCTGTTGTACGGAAGTAGAATTGTGGGCGATAGTTGTTTAAGAAAGCTGTATGACGGCCACCTTCTTCTTTCGTTAAGACATAAACGGTTGAAGTGAATTTTGTGTGTGGTTTAACTGAGCCAGGTTTGGCAAGTACTTGTCCACGTTCAACTTCATCACGGGCAACACCGCGGAGTAAAACACCAACGTTGTCCCCTGCTTGTGAACTATCAAGAAGTTTACGGAACATTTCTAAACCGGTAACGACTGTGTTCTTTGTTGGACGAATACCAACGATTTCAACTGGTTCACCTAATTTAATTGTTCCACGTTCGACACGGCCGGTAACGACTGTTCCACGACCACTAATTGTCATAACGTCTTCAATTGGGAGTAAGAATGGTAAGTCAGTGACGCGTTCTGGAGCTGGGATATATTCATCAACAGCAGCCATTAATTCTAAGATCGCTGCTTGTGCATCTTCTTTGCCATCAAGCGCATCACGTGCGGAACCACGGATAACTGGTACATCATCACCAGGGAATTCGTAGTCATTTAAGAGTTCACGAACTTCCATTTCAACGATGTCCACTAATTCTGGGTCATCAACTAAGTCAACTTTGTTTAAGAAGACGACGACATATGGAACACCAACTTGACGAGCAAGTAAAATGTGTTCACGTGTTTGTGGCATAACGCCATCAGTGGCGGCGACAACTAAGATCGCGCCGTCCATTTGTGCGGCACCCGTAATCATGTTTTTGACATAGTCCGCGTGACCTGGACAGTCAACGTGAGCGTAGTGACGTGTTTCCGTCTCATACTCTAAGTGTGACGTGTTAATTGTAATACCACGTTGCTTCTCTTCTGGAGCGCTGTCAATTTCTTCGTATGACGCTGCTTTTGCGCCGCCAGCGATTGCGAGTGTTTTTGTAATCGCAGCCGTTAATGTTGTTTTACCGTGGTCAACGTGACCGATCGTACCAACGTTAACGTGAGTTTTACTACGATCAAACTTTTGTTTTGCCATAATATTTTCCTCCTGTACTTATAAGTGCGCTATTATAACGCTTTAATCTTATAGCAATTTTGTTTTTATTTCAATAAAAAGTCTCGTTTATGACTTTTTTAGGCGCGACTTACGCCGCCCGCCTTTTTAATTATTTCATCAGCGATATATCGTGGACATTCGCCATAATGATCAAAAGTCATCATATATGTACCTCTTCCTTGGGTAAAGCTGCGTAAATCTGTAACGTAGCCAAACATTTCCGAAAGTGGTACTTCGGCATCGATGATTTTCGCATTTCCGCGTAAACTTTCGTCTTTCATCACACCGCGGCGACGTGCTAAATCACTTAAAACGTCACCATAATACTGTTCGGGGACAGTAATTTCAACTTTCATAATTGGTTCAAGTAACACCGGGTCACCTTTTTTGGCCGCTTCACGAAGTGCAAGCGATGCGGCGATTTTATACGCAGCTTCACTACTATCAACATCGTGATAACTACCATCAAAAAGCGTTGCTTTAATATCAATTGCTTGATAGCCCGCAACAAGACCACGGGCTAATGCGTCTTTTAATCCTTCACCGGTTGGTTTAATGTATTCACGGGGAACAACACCACCGACAATCGCATCGACGAATTCAAAACCTTTACCTGGATTTGGTTCAAACCGAATCCACACGTGACCGTATTGACCACGACCACCAGATTGACGGACGTATTTTCCTTCAACCTCAGTAGTGGTTGAGATCGTTTCGCGATACCCAACTTGGGGTGCGCCAACGTTAACTTGGACACCAAACTCCCGCCGTAAACGATCAACTAAGACGTCAAGATGAAGTTCACCAACACCAGCAATAATTGTTTGCCCGGTTTCCGCATTTGTCGAAACACGGAACGTTGGATCTTCTTCCATTAATTTACTTAAACCGATACCCATTTTGTCTTGGTCTGCGCGCGTTTTTGGTTCAATTGCTTGTTCAATTACGGGCTCAGGGAATTCCATTCGTTCTAAAATGAGTTTATTTTTTTCATCACAAAGTGTATCGCCCGTTGTCGTTGCTTTAAGGCCCACGACAGCGCCGATATCACCAGCGCGAAGTTCTTGGACTTCTTCACGGTGATTACTATGCATTAAGACGAGACGACCAACGCGCTCACGCACACCTTTAATACTGTTATATACGTATGTGCCCGATTTTAAGACACCACTATATACACGTACGTAGCCAAGCCGGCCCACGAATGGGTCAGTGGCGATTTTAAAGGCAAGCGCAGCAAGCGGGGCGTTTTCATCACTTGCGCAAGTAATTTCGCTCCCATCAAGCTTTTCCGCTTTTGCCGGCGGAACGTCAAGGGGACTAGGTAAATAACTAACTACCCCGTCTAATAACGGTTGGATACCTTTGTTTTTATACGCGCTACCGCAGTAAACGGGGAAAAATTCTCCGGTTAAGACGGCTTTGCGGATTGTTTTTTTAATAAGGGTAATGTCCGGTTCTTCACCTTCTAAAACCATCATCATTAATTCATCATCAAAGTCAGCAAGTTTTTCTAAAAGTGCTGCACGTGCTGCTTCGACTTTTTCACTGTATTCGCTTGGAACTTCTTTAACGGCAAAATCAGTTGGCTTATCACCATAATAATATGCTTTACGGTCAATAATATCGATCATTCCTTCGAATTTGCTTTCGGCACCGATCGGCAGTTGGACGGCGGCTGCGTTTGCGGCAAGCCGGCTATGAAGTGTCCCAATCGCCATATCAAAGTCTGCACCAATTGCATCCATTTTATTGACGAAGACGATGCGTGGAACGTTATATTTTGTTCCTTGGCGCCACACTGTTTCTGTTTGTGGTTCGACGCCGCTTTTAGCATCTAAAACTGTTACAGCGCCATCAAGGACGCGTAAAGAACGTTCGACTTCAACCGTAAAATCAACGTGACCTGGAGTATCAATAATATTAATGCGATTTTCGTTCCAATACGCAGTTGTCGCTGCGCTTGTAATTGTAATACCGCGTTCTTGTTCTTGTTTCATCCAATCCATCGTTGCTGCACCTTCATGCGTTTCACCTACTTTATGGATTTTTCCGGTGTAATACAAAATGCGTTCGGTTGTTGTTGTTTTCCCCGCATCAATGTGCGCCATAATACCGATATTGCGAGTATGGCGTAAATCATATTTGTTTGCAGTTGCCATAAATTACTCCTAATAGCGATAATGAGCGTACGCTTTATTTGCTTCGGCCATTTTATGTGTATCATCACGTTTTTTCACAGACGCACCGTTACCGTTTGCAGCGTCAATAATTTCCCCTGCAAGCCGCTCTTCCATCGTGCGTTCACTGCGTAAACGTGAATAGTTAACTAACCAGCGTAAGCCAAGCGTTGTTTTACGTTCTGTACTTACTTCAATTGGTACTTGGTAGTTTTGACCACCAACACGGCGTGCCTTAAGTTCAACTTCAGGCATAATGTTACTAATTGCTGTTGCGAAAACGTCCATCGCTGGTTGTTGTGTTTTTTGTTCAATTCGTTCGAAAGCGTTGTATAAAATCGTTTGAGCTGTACCGCGTTTACCGTCGTACATAATTTTATTAATAAGACGTGTTACGAGTTTTGAGTGATAAATTGGATCGGGTAACACATCACGCTTTGCTACTTTACCTTTACGTGGCATATCGATTTCCTCCTTTAATATTTTTCGTATGTGGTTTTGTTTTAGTCTTCTACTTCTTCAGGTCGTTTCGTTCCGTATAAGCTGCGGCTTTGACGCCGGTTCTCAACACCAGCGGTATCAAGTGTGCCGCGGACGATATGGTAACGGACCCCAGGTAAGTCTTTAACACGACCACCACGAATGAGGACGGTACTATGTTCTTGTAAGTTGTGACCTTCACCACCGATATAAGCCGTCACTTCGTAGCCGTTCGATAAACGAACACGGGCATATTTACGTAAAGCTGAGTTTGGTTTTTTTGGTGTCATCGTGCCAACACGAGTACACACACCACGCTTTTGAGCGCTAAACTGATCAACTTCACGACGTTTAAGTGAGTTCCAGCGTTTTGTTAGCGCAGGTGACTTCGACTTATAAACTGGTTTTTTACGTCCATGTCTAATGAGTTGGTTAATTGTCGGCATAAACATGTCTCCTTTCTCTTTTGTTGCATGACACACATCCGGGTGTATCATAGTTTTTCATATAAAAACGACCAATACTTTGGTCATTACTACGTAATTATAGTGAAATGTTACACAACTGTCAACAAATATCGCTGCAAAATATCATTTTAATTAATACTATTTTTTATTTAGCGCATATTGTTCGTTAAATAAGAATAAAAACG
>CAZWRR010000066.1:0-4820 GCA_964635805.1 uncultured Staphylococcaceae bacterium | reverse complement strand
AATACTTATGGGCGTCCGTTGCATGTCCAAGTAGGAAATCATCAATAAATGCCATGTATACCTCCTTGCTTTTATTATTATAATAAAAAGGGGGCAAAAAACAAACGTTAACGGTTGAATAACGTTGTTATTCGTGTTGTTTATTGTTTTTTAACCGAAAAACACGGAAATTACACGAATAAAAAGCGCTTTAATGAAGCGTTAACAGTGAAAATTATTTATGCGTGGACATACTTATTGCGTTTTACTGAATTTTGCCTACGTTTGATGTGCATTAAACAAGCGGCACTTTTTTAAATAATAAAGCAGTCGAAGTTCATTTATTTATAGTATAATAAATAACGTTATGCGGAGGTAATTATGAATAAATTAGTACTTGCAGTTAATGCCGGCAGCAGCTCACTTAAATTCCAACTTTTTGAAATACCAAGTGAGAAAGTAGTAACTTGCGGGCTTTTTGACCGGATTGGTCATGATGATGGGCTTTTTCGAATTGAAGTTAATGGTGAGAAAATCACAAAAACATTACCACTTCCAAATCACGAAGTTTGTGTAAGCGAACTCGCAAATGCGTTAGTTGAACTAAAAATCATTAAAAAGCTCACTGACATTACGGCAATAGGCCACCGCGTTGTCCAAGGCGGAAAGTATTTTAGCGATAGCGTTATCTTTACCGACGAAGTTGCCGATCGTGTCCGCGCGCTTATCCCACTTGCCCCGCTGCATAACGGCCCAAACTTAACTGGTTACGAAGCATTTAAAAAAGTACTACCAAAAACACCAAACGTCGCGGTATTCGATACTTCATTCCATCAAAGTATGGCGCCGCAAGATTATTTATTCCCAATTCCGTATGAATATTATGAAAAGCATGACTTACGGCGTTACGGGTTTCACGGCACAAGCCACAAATACATTAGTGAAGAAATTGCACGGCGTTATAAAATACATGATCGGCGCATTATTATTTGCCATTTAGGTAATGGCGCTAGTATTACCGCTGTTAAAAACGGCCAAAGTATTGCAACATCGATGGGACTCACCCCACTTGGCGGCATTATGATGGGAACACGGACAGGTGATCTTGATCCGAGCTTAATGTACTTTGTTGCGAAGTTAGAAGAGAAAACACTTGATGAAGTGTATGACATATTTAATAAGCAAAGCGGCATGTACGGCGTTAGTAAAATTAGTAACGATAGTCGCGATGTTGAAAACGCCGCAATTGCTGGTGACCCACAGGCACTACTAACTGAACAACTTTATGCACGGCGCATTGCCGACTTTATCGGCCAATATCACATTCGTCTTGGCGGAGCAGACACACTCGTCTTTACCGCCGGTATTGGTGAAAATGTAAGTGTCATTCGCCGGCTTGTCGTTGACAAAATTAAAGAAGCAATGGGCATCGTTTACGATAACGATGTAAATAAAATGCTACGTGGCGGCAAAGCCGGGAAGTTTAGTACACAAACGAGTAAAGTTGATGTTTGGGTGCTGCCGACAAACGAAGAATTAATGATCGTACGCGACACGGTGCGCGTCTTAAACTTAGGAGACTAATTATATGCCACAACTTAAACAAAAACTTAAACTTTATAAACCGTATGCACGGGCTATTTTTGCCCTTGTTGAAAAATACGAAAAAATTGCAGTTTACGCCCATCGTTCACCGGACTTTGATGCGTTTGGCTCGCAGTTTGCGCTTGCTTCTTTTATTAAAGAGCATTATCCAAACAAAGACGTCGTCGTGCTTGGTGAAGTTAACGACTTTTTAATTAGTGAACTTTACCCCGAACTTGATTCCCCCAGTGCCGCGTGGTTTAGCGCCCCTTATTTATCGCTTGTTGTTGATACCGGCAATACCGCGCGCATTAGCGACAAAAGTTATGAAGGGGCAACTGAAATCGTCAAAATTGATCATCACCCCAACGTTGAACCTTACGGCGAACTCGTCTTTGTTGACGACAAAGCTGTCGCTGTTAGCGAAATTTTAGCGCTGCTTTTTATGAGTCTTAACAAAAAGATCAGTAAAACAACCGCAACATACTTATACACGGGTATCGTTGGTGATAGCGGCCGCTTCCGTTACCGCAGCACTACTGCACTCACATTTATTGTTGTAAGTCATTTACTTAATGCCGGCGTTGATATTGGTGACGTATATAACAAAATGTATGCGCTTAGTGAAAACGAATTAAAAGTGCAGGCATTTATTTTAAATAATTATGAAATTACAAAGGACGGCTTTGCGTATTACAAAATTAGCGATAGCGACTTAGCAAAACTTAATGTTAGCGTCGAAATTGCTAAAGACCAAGTAAATATTTTTAGCAGCATTAAAGGCGTTAAAGTGTGGGCGGCGATTGTTGAAAACAAAGAACGCAAAGAATGGCGTGTTTCTTTACGTAGTAAAGATATTAATATTAGTAGTTTCGCGGCGAAATGGCACGGCGGCGGCCACGCGCAAGCAAGCGGTGCTTCGCTTTACACTGACGAAGATTTCCCGGTGTTTATTAACGAAATCAACGAATTTATTCGCAACAATAGTTAACGTTTTTGCGACCTTTTTTACCATATATGGTAAAGTAAATACATATGCAATACATCCCCCTTCACGTGCTTTCAAACTACAGCTTACTGCAAAGTGGGCT
Organism: uncultured Staphylococcaceae bacterium; assembly: GCA_964635805.1. Classification (GTDB taxonomy): domain Bacteria; phylum Bacillota_I; class Bacilli_A; order RFN20; family CAG-826; genus UBA1361. Next base: position 2,166 of record CAZWRR010000066.1, on the reverse strand, counting down.
CGTTTTAAGTGAGTATATTAGTGAAAGCAAAAAGCGCGGACTAAGCGCGGTGGGCATTAGTGATCTCGATCATTTTTATAGTTTCCCCGCCTTTAATAACGCTGCATTAAGCGCGAACATTACGCCGCTTTTTGGGCTTACGTTAAAGCTGCACTTTGGGACATTCGTCTTTTACATTAAAAACGAACAAGGTTATAGCGACTTACTTGCGCTTTATGAAGCCTTAAATAACGACGCATTAACTGACGAACTACTTCAGCAAAAAAGCAACAACTTAATCGTTATTGCCCCAAGTTCAACGCTACCTGAATCAGTTGAGCTTTTAAAAGAGTACACAAAACGGATTGCGCTTTTAGTTGATGACTTTTATATTGGGCTTGAAGACGAAAGTGATGAACGAAAAACGCTACTTCGCACGTTTGCGGCTAAATACAATTACAACGTCGTCGCTTTCCCGCGGATCAAATACTTAAAAAAAGACGACCGGCTCACACTTGAAATCGCTACAGCAATTAAAAATAGTGCAACACTCGAACAAAAAGAATTTAGCGGCCACGAATACTTTATTGAAGAAAAGCGGATAAATACGCTATTTACTGCAGAAGAAATTCGCGCAACGCATGAAATAAGCAAGGCGTGTCGTTTTGACTTTAATAATTTAAAAAAAGTGCGACCACTGCCTTCCCCTTACGATGGGGAGAGTGTTGCCGTTATTACTAAGTTAACAAACAAACGGCTCACCACACTTAATTTACATAACGATGAACGGTATGTAAACCGCTTAGCTGAAGAATTAACCGTTATTAACGACTTAGGCTTTACGAACTACTTCTTAATCGTTAGTGATTACGTGCGTTTTGCGAAAGATAATAACATCTTTGTCGGCTATGCCCGGGGCAGTGCGGCTAGTTCGCTTGTTAGTTACTTATTACAAATAACAAACATCGATCCGCTCGCACATAATTTACTCTTTGAACGATTTTTAAACAAAGAACGGTTATCAATGCCTGATATCGATCTTGATTTTGAAGATTACCGCCGTGACGAAGTTACCGCGTATTTACGCACAAAATACGGCGCGCGTAACGTTAGCCAAATTGTAACGTTTCAAGTTAGCCAAGCGCGGGCCGCCTTGCGTGACGTTGCCCGTGTTTTTAATTACGACCAAAAGTACGTTGAAGCACTAATTAGTGCGCTACGTGGCACTAACTACTCGCTTCGTAACGCGTATCGCCGTGTCCCGGCGTTTAAAAAACTTTTAAGTGATGCCCATATGCTGGAAATTGTAAGTAACGCGAGTAAAATCGAAGGGTTCCCCCGCCAAAAAGGCGTGCATGCCGCAGGTGTTATCGTAAGTAGCACGCCGCTCCCTGCTAGTTTACCAATGCATATTGACGGCGAAACATTAATTTCGCAGTATGAAATGCATGAACTAGAACACCAAGGGTTTTTAAAGCTTGATATATTAGGACTTACAAACTTAACAACGCTTCATAACATTATTGACCGCATCGAAGTGCTTTACGGGAAAAAGTACGACTTTTACAGTGTTCCCTTTGATACACCAAAAACATACGAAATAATTCGCCAAGGATTTACAACAAATATTTTTCAACTTGAGTCACCAGGGATGAACCGGGCAATAAGTGAGCTGCAACCTGAAAACTTTGCCGACATTACCGCACTGCTTGCGCTTTATCGTCCTGGCCCGATGCAGTACATTAAAACATATACGGAGCGGAAACACGGCCGCGAACAAGTTGTGTATCCTGATAAGAGCGTTGCCGAAATACTGCGCGAAACGTACGGCATTATAATTTATCAAGAACAAATTATGCAAATTGTCCAAGTGCTCGCGGGCTTTAGTCTTGCCGAAGCCGACTTATTCCGCCGTGCGATAAGTGCGAAAGACGAACAAAGCTTTGCCGCACTGGAAACTAAATTTAAAACAGGCGCTAAAAAGCTTGGTCATAGTGAACGCGTTATTAACAAAGTGTTTAGTGACCTTGTAAAGTTTGCTGATTACGGCTTTAATAAGGCGCATAGTGTAAGTTACGCAACATTAACACTGCTGCTTGCTTACTTTAAAGCGCATTATCCGCTGGCCTTTTACGGCGAAACACTAACGCACGTTACAAGCGACACGAATAAATACAGTTTAATTCG
>CAZWRR010000065.1:0-4967 GCA_964635805.1 uncultured Staphylococcaceae bacterium | reverse complement strand
CCTTTCTGATTGTATTATTACAAGTTAGCAAAATGGTACAAAAATTCTAAAAATCATTTCATATATCACTCATTGGTTGTATTAGCCCTAGAAGCCATTTAAAAACTCCATCGTCACATCGTACAATTCCTTTTTCCATTCTAGTGTGCTGAATTGGTGATTTGCACCATCGACGATATGGACTTTGACCTGATCGCCATACATATCCATGTATGGGCCAATCGAAGCAATTGGAATCTTCTCATCGTACTCCCCATGCACTAACAGTACTGGTCCTTCATACCCACGGGATTTCTCAACAATGTCCCACTTTCTGATATCATCGAAGAATATACCCGAAAGCTCCAGCCCACCGATGTCATAGCTCGCCTTGTACCGGCCCGGTACGGCATGAACCCGACCGCTGATGTCGTAGTATGCACTGTTACCAGGAGACCACAGAATCGCCGCCTTTGGCTTCACTTGAGGGGCTATAACCGACACAATCGCCCCGCCCATACTGTGGCCAGAGAGATACAGTGCATCTTGCTGGACATATGGTTGTTCACGGCACCACGCTGCTATCGCCGTTGCTTGTTCAACCTCTGCCGAGAATGTAACGGCGCTGAAATCCCCGTCACTCTCACCACATCCGTAGAAGTCGAAGCGAACGCAGGCGAACCCACTCTCAACACACCGGCGTGCAAAGAGCTCGTGCAACCTCATCATACCGACCTTGTCAACAGAAAATCCGTGGTAGAAACATACCGTGGGAAATGGGCCCTCCCCTTCGGGGAGCCGAACACAACCTCGTAGCAACTTGTCGCCTATCTTCAATTCAACACTTTTATACATTCGATTTTATCTCCATATTCATATGCTTATCCCGTGTATCCGAGCAGTTTCGGCAAGACCAGAATGATATCCGGGAAGATGATTAGCACAGCAAGCAGAGCGAACAGCATAAGGATCATCGGAAGGGTCTCCACGAAAATTTCTTCAAAAGTTGTTCCCGATACCCGTTGAGCCACAAACAAATTCCCACCCATCGGGGGGGTGATCATGCCAACACAGAGATTGACCACCATGATGATACCAAAGTGCATAGGGTCATACCCTATAGCAACCGCGATTGGTGCAAAGATCGGAGCAAACAACACGATAGCAGAGATAGTGTCAATGAACATACCAATTATTATCAGCGCCCCATTAATCATTAACATGATTGCAATCTTTGATTCGGTGACCGACAGCATCTTTGCAGCCACCATATTGGGAACATCATACATGGTCAGAATTCGACCAAATGTGTTCGCCGCCCCAAAGAGAATCATGATAGTGGCAGAGGTGATTGCAGCATCAAAGAGGGACTTGGTAAAATCTTTCCATGTGAGGGAACGGTAGACAAAAACACTGACTATCAGCGCATACACCACACCAATCACAGAAGATTCGGTGGGGGTGAACACACCTGAATAGATGCCTCCAAGAATGATGACCGGCATCAAAATCGCAGGAATCGACTTCTTTATTACATTCAGTTTTTCTTTTGTCGACATAGCCTGAGAACGGCTACTGACGTATCCTCGTTTTTTTGAAATGAAGTAATTGTAAATCATCAGGACGATACCCATCAACACCCCTGGGATGATGCTTCCGATGAACATATACGAGACAGAGACCCCTACCGTTACCCCATACATGATCATGGGAATGCTCGGCGGGATTACCGGACCTATCGTGCTGCCAGCTGCAACTAATGCGCCAGAATACTCTTTTGAATATCCTTGAGTAGTCATCGCACCGATCATGATTCCTCCAATCGCCGCAGCGGTAGCGGGACCAGAGCCCGAGATAGCAGCAAAGAACATGGATGCGACCACTGTCGCCATTCCCAATCCACCAGGCATGGAGCCGGTAATCAGTTCGGCGACATCAACAAGTTTTTTGGCAATTCCACCACGCTCCATCAGGCTGCCCACCAACATGAAGAAGGGGATAGCCAGGAGAGAGAATGAGTCGATGCTCGTCACTGTAGACTGGGCGAGCATCGCAATCATGTTACTGCCCAAGTCAGACACAGAGAACGCCGCTATGCAACTTATACCAAGGCTGACCCCAATAGGGACTGTTATAAAGAGGAGAAAAAACAAGACACCCAACATAATCCCGATCATTTCGTCGCTCCCTTGGTTAGTTTTTCCTTAATCCAGTAGTATCGCCGTTGCAATACCCGTACTCCCAATCCAAACATGCCCAGCACACCTGCGAGATACATGATCCACTTAGGCAGCCATGTAATAGCGGACATGATTTGCCCTTGCCTCATCACCATCATCATGAACAAGAAAATCCGGTAGGATAGGTAGAAGCTGTAAATAACCGTCACCACATCCCCAATAATCAACAGGATCTCAAATCTGGCTGGTTTCTTGCGAATTAACAGGCTCGCTGCCGTAACACGCATGTGTGCATTGATACTCCCGGCCCAGCTGATCCCGGCGAATGAAATCCAGACCAGCAACAGTCGGGCAAATTGTTCAGCCCATGACAAAGTGAAGTTGAAGAAAAATCGTGTGACCACCGTCATCGCCGTGATGATTGTCATCAGTATGAACAAGACAATGATGATTATTTCTTCAATACGGTTGTAAATTGCATTGTTATTCATGATATCTCCAAGAGAGGGTGCCTGCCCATGCAACACGGGCAGGCACGTCTGCAACATCAATATTTTGCGTTAATCTCATCAACCTGCCTGATTAGGTTCTCCCCTATCTGAGGTGCATATTTTTCATATACGGGCTGTGCTGCTTCGCGGAAGGCACTGCGCTCTGCGTCGGTAAGCTGAATGATTACGTTCTTTCCATTCGCTCCAATCTTCTGCTCGAGCTCATTTTCATTTTCAGCAGAAAGTTGTCGCTCAAAGGTCAACACTTCCTGAACCACCGACATAATTAGCTCTTGGTCATCCTTGCTGAGGGTGTTCCACCATCCAGCAGAAGCCAACAAGGGGCTGGTGTCATAGATGTGGCCGGTCTTGATGATGTATTTCTGTACCTCATACAGCCTGTTGCCATCGATGTTTGCAAAAGGGTTCTCTTGGGCATCCATAGTCTTGTTCTGCAGAGCAGTGTAGAGCTCGGAAAAGGCCATGGGTACTGCGGACGCTCCAATGGTATTAAAGTGGTCGATGTGCATTTGGTTCTCCATCACCCTTACCTTCAATCCCCTGAGGTCGCCCGGGCTCCTAATTTCCTTATTGGCCGTTAGGTGTCTCCATCCAGTTGCCAACCAGGCTAAACCCTTGAAACCCGCCTTTTCAAGATCTTTGAACATCGCCTGTCCAACAGCGCCATCGAGAATCTCAACAGCTGCTTCGTTAGATTTGAACAGATACGGCAGATCCAGCAATTTGGTCGTTTCGGTGAATGAACCAAGGAATGCGACCGAAGAGATGGCCATCTCTAGGGTACCGGCCTGCAACTGCTCCAGCAGCTCGGTATTGTTACCTAGCGCGGATGCTGGGAATACCTTTACGGTGATCCTGCCACCGGTACGCTCGCTGAGAATTTCACCGATTCTGTTCGAGGCGACATCAATCGGCACGCCCGCCTGGCTTACGTGCGCTATCTTGATGTTGATCTTCTTGCCATCAGAGGCAATGCCATCAGTGCTCGATGCACTCTGTACCTCTTGCTTTTTGCTACAACTGGTCATGCCAACCATCCCAATGACCAGAATTACCGCCATCATAAACACAATCCATTTTTTCATTATATATCCCTCCCAACGAGATTATTGATTGTAGTATAGGTTGGTATTCTGAACAGAGAAATCATTTATCGGACCCAAGTTTTTTTGATTCTATTGTATCCATAGCACAATATTTAAAACATTTTCACAATATTTATCCGTTTTTTGTTGCTGATTATCCAATTCCATCCTATGCTATCAATTAAACGATTACGTTATACTAGAAAGAAGGTCGACTGATGCTATGCCAGACAATCGTGAACACATAGAGAAGCGAGCCCAAGAGCTGGTGTCACACCTTCAGGCAGTATTTGATTTTCCCATTGCAGTCATAGACAGCGGTGGTAACATCATCTACCGTTCAATCGTTGGCCATTTACCATCCATCCAAAACGCCATCGATGCATTGGCATCGATGAGGGAGGATGAGGTCTTCTGCCGCTATCATGCTCGGGTCTGCTCGACTATCACCGTATCACCCACTAAGACGTACCGGGTCATCGCATTCACACAGCACGCCGACAGATATCGTGCATACATCGACACCTTTGCAAAATTCATCATCCAAAATGACCGACTGCATTCAGAGCCCCTTCTATTGGGTCCACGCACCATCCTTACCAACCAGCTAGCTCATACCGAAGGGTTCAGCTCGGAGACTGATTCCCTTATTAGTGAATTGAATCTGACGGCAGTCTCACGGTGCGCACTGGTAATCTCATTCAAATACTCGACAGTGGATTCCAGCCGCTTCGATTTCCTCATGATCGAGAACCAGATAGCGACCATCGTACGAGAGCACAGCACATCAAAAGAGGATATCTACGGGCTAATCAACATCGAGCAGTTTCTGTTGTTCAAACACATAGAGACAGTCGGGCCCCTCCACCAAAGCCAGGAACTCTGCACCATGCTCACCCACCTGATCCATGACCTCGAAATGCAGACCAAAGCCGAGGTACAAATAGCCGTAGGCAGCAACTGCTTGAATTTCTCAGACCTGAAAAGAAGCTATCGTGAAGCAATGTTCCTACATGCGCACTTCGACTACCTTCATACCTCGGGAGCTCCGAACTTCCTATTCTTGAGCTCTTATATCTTTGAATATCTGGTCTCTACCCTCTCCCCCCACCACCTTGCACGGCAGTTCAAGCACTACACTACAGTCCTAAGGAACAAGAAGAACCTCTTGGAGACCATTAGTTCGTTGACGAAGAACAACACTGTCCTCA
>CAZWRR010000064.1:0-4968 GCA_964635805.1 uncultured Staphylococcaceae bacterium | reverse complement strand
AAAGGGCTGTGGAGTCCTAAACTTGAAGAAGAACTTGATAAAAAACATAACGAACACGTGAACACTGTGTTTAAAAATATTGAAGAAAAGATCGGTGCGGTTAAGCTTGAAGATATCTTTATGTATAACTACGCAACGATGACGCCGCAACTTGAAGAGCAATTAGCCGCGGCAAAAATCTTTTTCGAAGGAGGAAAAGCGTAATGGCCGTTAAAAATTTACTTGAAGCAATTAATGAAGCGCTTGATCAAAAGTTACAAGATGACGACCGTGTTGTCGTTTTTGGCGAAGACGCTGGTTTTGAAGGTGGTGTATTCCGTGTAACGGCGGGACTGCAAAAAAAATACGGTGAAGACCGTGTCTTTGACACCCCAATTAGCGAAGCAGCGATTTTAGGTGGGGCCTTTGGTATGAGTCTGAACGGGTTACTTCCGGTCGCTGAAATTCAGTTTGACGGTTTTATTTTTACGGGTATTGCGGAGCTTGTAAGCCACATTGCCCGTTATCGGAACCGGACGCGTGGTGCATATAGCGCCCCACTTGTTGTGCGTATTCCTGTTGGCGGCGGTATTCGCGCCCTTGAACACCATAGTGAAAGTCTTGAGTCGCTCTTAGGACAAATACCGGGACTTAAAGTAATTACGCCAAGTACACCTTACGACGCGAAAGGGATGCTAATTAGCGCGATTGAAGACCCCGATCCCGTTATTTTCCTTGAACCAAAACGGATTTACCGCGCTGGGAAACAAGAAGTGCCGGAAGAGATGTACCGTATTCCGCTTGGTAAAGCAAAAGTTGTCCAAAGCGGAAGTGACGTCACCGTTGTGGCCTGGGGCGCACTTGTGCGCGAAGCACAAAAAGCAATTGACGAATTAAAAAATGAAAACATTAGTGCGGAGCTTATCGACTTACGAACAATTAGTCCTCTTGACGAAGAAACGCTCATTACGAGCATTAAAAAAACCGGGCGCCTTGTTGTTGTGCAAGAAGCTGTAAAGACATATGGACCAGGGGCAGAACTAGTTGCACTTGCAAACGAAAAAGCGTTCTTGCACTTAGAAGCACCGCCCGCCCGTGTTACCGGGTTTGATATAACGGTGCCGCTTGCTCGGGGCGAACATTTCCATTTTGTGAGTGTCCGCCTTATTAAAGAAGCAATACTAAACACGGTGCGTTATTAGGAGGAAAACAAATGTACGATTTTAAATTTAGTGATATAGGTGAAGGTCTCCACGAAGGTGTCATTTTAAAATGGCACGTGCAAGTTGGTGATAAAGTTAATGAAGGCGACACGCTTGTCGTTGTCGAAACTGATAAAGTTAACGCTGAACTCCCTTCACCAGTTGATGGTGTGATTACGAAACTAGGCGCAAATGAAGGCGACACGATTCATGTTGGTGAAACGGTTGTGCTTATTGATGATGGTAGTGGTGCTAGTAGTGCCAAAACCGTAGAAACGGAAGAAAAGGCTGCAGAAATGGCACCAATTAGTGAAGAAAGTGCACCTGGTGTTATCGGTGAAATCGAAGTTTCAAGCGATATAATTACGTCTTCAAGTGAAGGCAGCATGGAAACACTTCCGATACGCACAAAAGCACTTGCAACGCCGGCAGCACGCAAAGTGGCGCGTGATTTAAACGTCGATATTAATGACGTTACTGGCAGCGGTCCAAGTGGGCGCGTCACTAAAAACGATATCCGTCTTTTTGCCGGCGCGAAGTCGCTTGGCCCATCTCGTCCGGCAATGGATATGAAGTTTAACTACGCAAGCGGCGAAGGTGTCGAAACTGTGCCACTTACAAAACTGCGCAAAGCAATAGTGCGCGCAATGACAGTAAGCAAACAAGTAATTCCGCATACAGTGCTTATGGATAACGTTGTGATTGATAAACTTGTTGCATTACGAAACGACGCAAAAGTTGAAGCGGCAAAACAAGGTATTAAGCTCACATATATGGCGTTCTTTATTAAAGCGGTAACGATGACGCTTAAAGAATTCCCCACGTTTAACGCAAGTTTTGATCACGATAATGAAGTAATGCTCCTTAAACGCTTTATGAACATTGGCATTGCTGTTGATACGCCTGATGGGCTTATTGTCCCGAATATTAAAGACGCGGACACGAAGTCAATCTTCGCCCTTGCCCGTGAACTGCGCGAAACAGCAGACTTAACGCTTGCGCGTAAAGTTAGTTTAGATGCACTGCAAAACACGACGTTTACGATTACCAACTTTGGCAGTGCCGGGATCGCGTATGGGACACCGATTATTAATCATCCCGAAGTTGCGATTTTAGGGATTGGCAACATTACGAAGCAACCTGTCGTTGTAAATGACGAAATAAAAGTAGGGTACGTATTGCCACTTAGTATCGCTGTTGATCACCGTGTGATTGATGGTGCGGATGCGGGTCGTTTCTTAAACCGCATTAAAGCATTACTAAGTGAACCAACACTTTTGTTAATGGAATAGGAGGCGTCATGTACGATTTAATTATTATTGGCGCCGGGCCAGGTGGCTACGTTGCCGCAATTAAAGCGGGGCAATTAGGCGCAAAAGTACTTTTAATTGAAAAAGAAAATGTCGGTGGTATTTGTCTTAACCACGGCTGTATCCCGACAAAAGCATTGTTACGTAACGCGAAGCTTTACCACGACTTTATGCACGCAAGTGACTTTGGTATTAACGTTAATGGCGAACTTACGTTTGATTTTGCAAAGATGGTTGGCCGTAAAGATAATGTTGTTAAGCAACTTACGGGCGGCGTTAGTTATCTTTTAAAAAAGAATAACGTTGAAGTCGTCACCGGTGAAGGTGTTGTCGTTGATGCGCATACGGTTAGTGTTAACGATAAAACATACACAACGAAAAAACTTATTTTAGCAACGGGAAGCAGTGCGTTTATTCCGCCAATCCCTGGTGCTTTAGCTAATTACGAAAGTGGAAGTCTTATGACAAGTCGCGAACTACTTAACGTTACAAAAGTTCCAAAAACGCTCACAATTATTGGTGGGGGTGTCATTGGCGTTGAATTTGCAACAGTATTCGCGCTATTAGGCACGAAAGTTACAGTAATTGAAAAACTACCGGTTATTTTGCCCGCAATTGATGCAACGGTGCGAAGCGCGTACGTAAAAGAATTAGAAAAGCTTGGCATTGTGGTTATTACCGACGCTGAAGTAACGAAGATTAATGCGAAAAGTGTTGTGTACACCAAAGACACGAAAACCGTGAATGTAAGTAGTGATTTAACGCTGATGGCGGTTGGTACACGTGCAAATACGCATGCGTTTACGAATTTAAACTTAGCGTTAGAGCACGGTAACATTGTCACGAATGAATATTTAGAAACAAGCGTAAAAGATGTGTATGCAATTGGCGACTTAAACGGCAAACAAAACTTAGCGCATACAGCAACGCATGAAGCACTTATCGCCGTTAAGCACGCACTTGGACACACTACGCATGCAATGGATTACACGAAAATACCGATGGCAATATATGGCCTTCCAGAAATTGCTGCCGTTGGTGTAACGGAAGAAGCAGCAAAGGCGCAAGGCGTAAAGTTTAAAACAAGTATTTTCCCGTTTAGCGCGAGCGGTAAGGCGCTTGCCGATAACGATAAACGCGGTTTTATTAAGCTTATTGTTAGTGAAGAATACGGTGAAATCATTGGTGCGCATATACTAGGCGCATCAGCGACGGAAATGATTAGCGAACTGGTGCTTGCTTTAACACTTGAAGCAACGGTCGATGAACTTAGCTTTATGGTCCACCCCCATCCAACGCTTAGTGAAAGCATTGGCGAAGCAGCGCTCCTTGCAAACGGCAAAGCGATTCACATTTAAACAAAGTATATAACCTTTAGGTTTCTAAAGCTTTTAAGTAATTATCTTTAGATTTCTAAAGGTTTTTCGTTATAATAAGCGTAGAGGTATTTATGCCAATTAACTATGCAAAATTATTTAGTATACTTGAGCGCTACGATTTAACACTTAGCGAGCTCGGGCGGATTTTACATATATCAAGTGCAACGCTTTCAAAAATTAATAAAGGTGAGTACGTTTCATTGCGAACACTTGAAAAAATTGCGCGTCATTTAAACGTCCAGTTTGGCGATATCATTGAGTATACAGAAGATTACGTGACCTCGCCGCTCTTGCGCCGCCTTTTAGACGAAAAAAACAATAAAATCAAAGGTGGTATTTATCACGAGACGCAGATTTTGTTAACGTACAATAGTAATCATATTGAAGGCAGTAAACTCACCCTTGAACAAACACGTCATATTTTTGAAACAAACGCGCTTCTCGTTGATGAAAAAAATGAATATATTGATATTAGTGAAATAAATGAAACGATTAATCATTTCCGTGCGATTGACTATATGTTAGATATTGTGTTTGAACCACTAACGACGAAAATGATTAAAGACTTGCATTTACTGCTTAAACGCAATACGAAAGACGAACGGCTTGCGTGGTTTAATGTGGGTGAATATAAATTATTACCAAACGAAGTTGGCGGATCACCGACAACAGCGCCCGAAGATGTTGCAGGGGAAATGACAAAACTCATTAATAACTATGAACAAAAGCAGCATATCACGTTTAATGATATTGCTTTTTTTCATTATAACTTTGCCCGCATTCATCCGTTTCAAGATGGGAATTGTCGCATGGGCCGGCTCATTGCGTTTAAAGAAGCACTGCGCTTTGGCGAAATACCATTTACAATAAATGAAGAGCTTAAACTTTTTTATGACCGCAGCTTTGCGCGTTTTAAGGAAGAACAAGGATTTCTCCTTGAAACACTACGCACAGGCCAAGATCTTTATAAAGCGGTACTCGAACGCTACCGCATTAGTTATTAATTAACTTAAAACATGACGTTTATCATTGTGTATAGTTAACGCTTATAACGTTAATTATTGTAAAATCAAGATTATAGTGACATTAAACTACCGC
>CAZWRR010000063.1:0-5118 GCA_964635805.1 uncultured Staphylococcaceae bacterium | reverse complement strand
AATTATTTCAGCTTGGAGTTATCATTTAACTTGATTACTAATAGTTAATCTCCTTTCTTTGTTTTGCTTTCGCCCCTCTAGTGTAACACTTATTTATATGTTTATTACTTTGTTTGTTTAATACATACATAATATACGTTTAAAAACGTTCGTAATTATAGTAAAATACACTTATTAAAACATAAATGAGGTTTTATTATGCTTGCAGTATTAGTAGAAAAATTATTAATTTACGCCGAAGCGCGTTTAGATTTAAGTGAAGAAGATATCGGATATTACCGGAACGTCTTACTTTTTAAAGCCGGTATTGATAAGCCATACAAAGGTGTCGTCAATATTAGCGAAATTAAAGCAATGCAAACACCAGCAGCGCTCGTTGAAGAAATATATGCGGAGCTTCAAAAGGCCGCAACAAGCAAAACGCGAAATATCGACGTTGAATCAACGATTACCGATATTTTAGGAATGCTTACACCAATCCCAAGCGTCGTGAACCGGGCGTTTCGCGCTAAACATAAAGAAGGCGCCGAAAAAGCAACCGATTATTTATATAACTTAGGTGTTGCGAACAATTACATTAAACTTAGTGAAGTAAGCAAAAACGTAAACTTTGTTGGGGAATTTGGTGACAACACGATTAATTTAACAATTAACGTTGCGAAACCCGAAAAAGATAATAAACAAATTGCGAAAGTTTTAGAAGAAGACCCCGATGAAAAATATCCAAGCTGCCCGTTATGTGTTGAAAACGTTGGTTTTGGTGGCAACGCTGAAATTCCGCCACGCCAAACATTACGGACAGTGCCGGTGAAAATCGACGACGAACGTTGGCATTTACAATTTTCACCGTACACTTACTTTGATCGCCACTGTATCGTCATTAGTGATGAACATAAACCGATGGTTATTTCCCCGCGCATATTCGCAAAGCTTTTAGCGTTTACTGATCAGTTCCCACACTTTTTCGTCGGGAGCAATAGTGATTTACCAATCGTTGGAGGCTCAATTTTAAACCATGAGCATTTCCAAGGTGGGGCGAAAGTTATGCCACTTTTTAGTGCAAAAAACCGTAAAGAAGTACGGATGAAAGATCACCGTCGTGTTGATGTTGCGATTGTTGAGTGGCCAAGCAATGTGATTAAATTACGTTCATACTCAAAACGCGCGCTTGTGGAAGCTGCAAGTGCTATAACCGAAAAATGGTATACGTATGAAAATAAGGAGCTTGATATAATTCCGGCGACAAACGAAACACGTCACGCGACGGTTACACCGCTTGCGCTTAAAGGCCGGAGTCGCTACGAACTATATTTAGTGCTGCGTAATAACCGCACTTCCTCAAAACATCCAGATGGGATATTCCATGCCCACAAAGCGTACCATCACATTAAAAAAGAAGGCATTGGCTTAATTGAACAAGCAGGCACATTCGTGCTACCCGCGCGCCTCGTTAAAGAACAAGCATTACTTGAACAAGGTATTGCAACACAAACACCGTTTAGTACGCTTGTTAGTGCCAATCCCGCCTTAGCGAACTATGAAGAGTTTTATAACGAAGTGCTTTCAAGTGAAAAAGTAAACTTCGAACAACAATACCGTGAATACGTAAAAGAGGTGGCCCTAAAGATTTTAGATAACACTGCGTTATTTAAACAAACAGAAGCGCATCAAAAAGCGTTCGTTAAATTTATTGAATCTGTTTAAAGTACATATTTTTACAAAGTAAACAAAACAAATAAGCGTAATAACTATGTTATTATTTATGTATGAGTCATTCTAGTTATGAAAAGATTTCAATGGCGCTTACCGGTAACTTTGATCGTGACCGTGATTTTGTGCTTTCATATGTTTTTGAACGAATCGCTCACGGTGATAAATATATTGCAACGGAAATATTAGCGCTTGCGCTAAATTATTTACCAACAGGTGTTGATGCACTGACAACGTTTTTAGTAAATAATAATGAAAAACCGGTTGCATTTATTTTGCTCGCGTTGCGTGATTCAAAAATTGATATATTTACGCGCCGAAAAGTTGCGGATATGCTCGTAACGTATGCAAAAAAACGTGAACCAACGAACGAACCAACAAAAGGCCGTTTTGCCTACAACTTAACGAGCCCATTTGAAAAACTGTTTTATGAAAAAGTTGCAAACACTGCAAAAGGTGAAAACCTTGAAGAGTTTCCTTACTTTGCGATCTTTTACGAAGCGGCGCATATTTATTTAGAACTAGGGCAACAAATTAGTGCATTCCCACTTTTAGGACTTGCGCACCAATGGAATCCGTTTTCACCAAAAGTGATAAACCATATTTGTGAATTTATTAAGCAAGAAAACGACATCGATAATTTAATGCGCTTATCAACATGGTTTTTACGTGTTGTCTATAGCTTTGATTTTATCGGTATTGCTATGCGTTATATTGGTTATGCTTACTTTAAACAAAAAGAATACGAAAAGGCGTATGCGTTTTATTATCAGTCGTTAATTTACGAAGAAAAAGGGGTAACCCCGAACTTAAATGAAGAATTAATGCAAATTATTCATGCGCTTGGCAAAGAAGAACCATACGAACTTTCTAAACGCGAAATTAAACAACTATTCCCCCGCCTTGAAGAGCGGCCACTGCCAAACGAAACTGTTTTCGACGTCGTACGTGACTTAATGGTGCGTCATTATAATGACGGCGAATACACCGAAGTGCTCCGTTTTGCAACGGACTATTTACGTGTCCGCCCGAGCGATAGTAAAATTAAGCGGATTGTCGACGAAAGTCAAACTGCTTTAGCGTAAATTTATTTTAAATATTAACATGTTAATTGACATCGTGTATTTTTGTTATATAATGTTTTTAGCACTTGAATACTTTGAGTGCCAAAGAAAGGAGGAAATGTATGAACATTAATCCATTTGTAAATTATGAAAAAGATGAACAAATTTTAGAAAAGTTCGGCCGCTTTTTAACTGAGGATGCGAAAGATAGTAAAAGTGATCCCGTCATTGGCCGTGATAGTGAAATACGCCGTATTACGGAAATATTAGCGCGGAAGTCAAAAAACAACGTTATATTAATCGGTGAACCCGGTGTTGGGAAAACGGCGATTATCGAAGGGCTTGCCCAACGGATCGTTGCCGGTGATGTTCCGCAAAACTTAATCGATAAACAAGTTTATGAACTTGATATGGGCGCACTTGTCGCCGGGGCGAAGTTTCGCGGTGAGTTTGAAGAACGACTCAAAGCAATACTTAAAAAAATCAAAGAAAGCAACCATCAAATTATTTTAGTAATTGATGAAATCCATTTAATTGTCGGCGCTGGTAAAGCCGAAGGGGCAATTGACGCAGGCAATATGCTTAAACCGCTATTAGCACGCGGTGAAATCCATACAATCGGGGCAACAACACTTAATGAATATCGCCAGTACATTGAAAAAGACCGCGCCTTAGAACGCCGGTTCCAACCACTTATTGTTCAAGAACCAACGCCGGACGACACCGTTTCGATTTTACGCGGACTTAAGTCGCGCTACGAAGCCCATCACGGCATTAAAATTAGTGACACCGCCCTTGTTAGCGCCGTAACGCTAAGTGATCGTTATATTACGGACCGGTTTTTACCAGACAAAGCACTTGATTTAATCGATGAAGCGTGTGCGCTTATCCGAGTTGAAGTTGAAAGCTTACCTGCGGAGCTTGATGAAATACGGCGAAAAACACGCCAACTCGAAATTGAAAAAGTTGCGCTCCAAAAAGAAAAAGATGATTTAAGTAAAAAACGGCTAGAAAAAACAAGTAAAGAACTTGAAGCACTTAAACGTGAAGATGAAACGTTTACAAAAAGTTGGCAAAAAGAACGCGATAGTCTTAATGAATTAAGCGGTGCAAAAAAAGCACTTGAAAAAGCAAAGTTTGATTTGCAAATCGCCTTTAATAGCGGCAAGTTTGAAGAAGCTTCGGCGTTACAATATAAAACAATTCCTGAACTTGAAGCAAACATTACAAAACTTACCGAGCTTACAAAAGCAAACGAGTTACTAAAAGAAACAGTCACGGAAGTTGAAGTTGCCAACGTCGTCGCGCGGCAAACCGGGATTCCGCTTAATAAAATTGTCGAAAGCGATAAACATAAAGTACTGACGCTTTACGAACAACTTGAAAAACGTGTACTTGGCCAAGAAGTCGCGTTGCAACTAGTAAGTGACGCAATCTTACGGCAACGTGCGGGGTTAAACAATCCAAACCGGCCAATTGGTAGCTTTATGTTTTTAGGACCAACGGGTGTGGGGAAGACGGAAGTTGCCCGTTCACTTGCGGCAACGCTTTTTGACGATGAACGTCATATCGTCCGTATTGATATGAGTGAATATATGGAACGCTTTAGCGTTAGTCGCTTAATTGGTGCGCCCCCAGGTTACGTTGGCTATGATGAAGGGGGACAACTTACGGAAGCCGTGCGTCGCAGTCCGTATTCAATTATTTTATTTGATGAAATTGAAAAAGCGCATCCGGAAGTATTTAACTTACTACTCCAAGTACTTGATGATGGCCGACTTACTGATTCACAAGGCCGTGTTGTTAACTTTAAAAATACGGTTATTATTATGACAAGCAATTTAGGAAGTGAATTTTTCCTTAAAAACGATACGAAAAAAGTTGAAGAGTTAATTCGCAAAACATTTAAACCAGAGTTCGTTAATCGCATTGATGAAATTGTTTTCTTTTATCCGCTTAGTCGCGACACACAAACGAAAATTGCGGCGAAGATGCTTGATGAGCTCGTAAGTCACGTCGCTAAAAGTAATTTTAAATTAATATATGACGAAAAAGTTGTTGAATTCGTACTTGATAACGCGTACGCACCAGAGTACGGGGCGCGACCGCTAAAACGGTTTATTCAAAAAAGTATCGAAACGTATATTGCCGAAGAAATCGTTAAAGGCACAATTAATCCACAAGTCACTTACCGATTAAGCATCGTAAACGATGAGTTAGCACTTTTACCGTTTGCGTAATTACTATTACAAAAGACAGTCATTTGCTTTTTTGTTATAATGAACAAAGAAAGAGATTAACTATTAGTAATCAAGTTAAATGATAACTCCAAGCTGAAATAATT
>CAZWRR010000062.1:1346-5332 GCA_964635805.1 uncultured Staphylococcaceae bacterium | reverse complement strand
ACGGCGAAACACTAACGCACGTTACAAGCGACACGAATAAATACAGTTTAATTCGTCGTGAATTAAGCGCACAAAATATTCGCCTTTTACCGCCAAGCATTACGAACTCGCGTCTTACATTTACGGCCGAAAACGGGGCGTTACGTTTACCGTTTACCGCAATAAAAGGCGTAACACGAGCAACAGGGGAAATAATACTAGAACTTCGTGAAAGTGTTAAGTTTACAAATAGCGCAATGTTCTTTTATTACGCTAGCAAAACAAAACTTACCCAAAACGACATATTTGCACTAATTGAAAGCGGCGCGCTTGATGAGTTTAATAGTAATCGCGCATATTTAAAAAACCAGTACATCCAAATGTTACCGTTTTTAGATAGCACCCTTTTTGATGAAAACTATTTTGCAACGTACCATTTTAATGAAGTACGTGAAGACGAAGTTAATCGTTTCCTTGATGAAACTAAGCGGCTTTCGTTCGCGCTTAGTACAAACCCACTTCAGGCGCTTAGTAAAGCAAAAGCGGCGCTCCAATTAAGCGACGTTACAAAACCAGATGTAAAAAACATGAAGCTCGTTGTCTTTCTTGATGACGTCCGTGTAATTAGCACAAAAACTAATAAAACAATGGCGTTTTTAACGCTTAGTGACTTTACGAATACACTTGAAGGTGTTGTGTTCCCAGAAACGTATGAAACGCTGAAAGATGTGCTTTTCCCAGGCACAATCGTCATTGTTACAGGCGACACTCAACACCATAACAATCGCTTAAACTTCGTTGTAAACACGCTAGAAAGGTATTACTATGAAACGGAATAAACTACATATAATTGACGGAAACTCTTTGCTTTTCCGCGCTTACTACGCGACGGCTGCAATGGGGGCGGGGCGCATTATGCGCACAAAAGACGGGGTGGCGACGAATGCACTTGTCGCGTTTGCGAATATGATTGCAAAAATTTTAAATGAACTTGAACAAGGTGATAGCATTTTTGTTCCCTTTGATACTGGTGAAAAAACGTTTAGGCATGAGGCTTTCCCTGATTACAAAGGGACACGACGCGAAGTGCCGGAAGACTTAATTAGCCAGTTCCCACTTGCTCGTGATTTTCTTGATGCGCTAAGTATTAAACATTTTGAAGTTGTTGGTTATGAAGCGGATGACATTGCCGGCACCGTCGCACGACTTGCGGAGCAAACTAATCTTGACGTCGTTATTCACACAAGTGATCAAGACTACTTCCAACTTATTAGTGAGCATATTACGGTTCGTGTCCCCAAACCTAAAGGCGCGGTGCTAAACTTAACGCCAACCGTTTTAATGGAACAATACAACTTAAAACCCGAACAAGTAACAAGTTTTAAAGGGCTTGTTGGTGACGCTAGTGACAATTTGCCTGGTGTCCCCGGTGTTGGCAAAAAAACAGCGGAAAAACTATTAAATGAATACGGTGACTTAGAAACAATTTTAGATAACGCCCATTTAATTCCGGGGAAACTTGGTTTTAGTTTAAAAGATAACGCCCAAAAAGCCGCGCACAGCAAATACTTAGCAACGCTTGTAACCGATGTCCCGCTTAACTTTGCGCTTAGTGCACTAGAGTACACCGGCTACGACTTTAATACGGTGCATAACTTCGCAACGCGCTACGAACTACGCACATTTTTACGTAACTTAAAACAAATCGATACACCAAGCGCACATGCGGAAGAAGAAATTACGATAAAAGCAATTGAAAACACATCCGCCCTTACGTTTAGCGATACACTTGACGTTGGTGTTGTTTTAAGTGAGGAAAACTATTTTAATGCAAAAATTGTTGCCTTTTACTTGAGTGTTAATAATGTCGTTTATAAACTTGATTACGACGACTTTATTACCGACACGAAACTGCATAAAGCGTTAAGCAACAAAACAATTAAAATACGCACGTTTGACTACAAAAAACTTGCTGTTAGTTTACGTAATATTAATATTAGTATTAATAACTTAGCGTTTGACTTTATGCTTGCAAGTTACTTAGTTGATAGTAATATTGACAGTTTAGAAACAACATTTCTCCGCAACTTCGGCTACAACGCCGGCGAGGAAAGCGAAGCTGCGCTTGCACTACTTTTAAAAAACGCGAGTAACCTTGAAAAAGCTGTTATTGCAAAACTAAAAGAACATGAATTACTTGATGTTTATTACAACGTTGAACAACCACTTGTGGATGTCTTAATCGAAATGGAAAGCGCTGGGTTCCCGCTTGACGCAAAAATGCTAAACGCGATTGGTAACGACTACAAAGTTGTACTTGAAGAGTTACGCACAAAAATTAGTGCGTATTCGACGGAAGAAATTAACGTAAATTCGCCGCAACAAATTGCAAAACTTTTGTACGACGACTTAGCGCTACCTGGACCAAAAAACCGCTCCACAAGCGTTGATGTGCTCCAAAAATTAGCAAGTAAACATCCCGTTGTTAACGACATTTTAGAGTATCGCAAATACGCAAAAATTATAAGTACATATATTGACGGACTTATTCCCCACATTTTAAGTGACGGGAAAGTGCATACGTCGTTTCGCCAAGCACTTACGACAACAGGACGGCTTAGCAGCATTAACCCAAACTTACAAAACATCAGTGTGCGTGATGAGTTAGGACGCGAAATCCGCAAAGCTTTTTATTATGAAGACGCCCTACTGCTTTCACTTGACTACAGTCAAATTGAACTACGACTTTTAGCAAGTTTTTCTAAAGAACAAAAACTAATTGAAGTGTTTAATAGTAATCGTGATATTCATAGCGAAACCGCGGCCGCACTATTCCCACTTGAAGAGCTTGAAGACGCTCGACGCAAAGCAAAGGCGGTTAATTTTGGGATCGTGTACGGCATTAGTGACTGGGGACTAGCAGAACAACTACAAATTGCCCCCGGTGCGGCGAAAGCACTAATTGACGCGTTTTATTTAACGTATCCTGGACTTCTTGCGTATCGTAACGACGTTATTCGTGATGTTAGTGCAAATGGTTACGTCTTGACGTTTAGTGGAAGACGACGTTATATCCCTGAAATTAACGATGCAAATTATCAACGCCGCGAATTTGCAAAGCGTGCAGCAATGAACGCCCCGCTACAAGGGAGCGCAGCCGATATTATTAAACTAGCGATGATTGCGGTCCATAACTTTTTAACAACAAACAACTATAAAACAAAGTTAGTGTTGCAAATTCATGACGAACTTTTATTTAAACTTGATCCAAGCGAAGAGCACCTTGTCAAAGAACTCCAAGCAATAATGGAAAACGTTGTTGATTTTGCTGTTAAATTACGCGTTAATAATAATATTGGCGCGTCGTGGTATTTAGCGAGTTAGGAGCATTTATGCCAGAATTACCAGAAGTAGAAACTGTTCGTAAAATACTTGAAAACGTTATCGTTGGCGCGACCGTTTCGCATGTAGAAATACGCGTCCCCCATATTGTGAAGTCGCCATTAGATGAATTTAAAGCAAAGCTTAAAGGGGCAACTTTTCGTGAAGTTAACCGGATCGGAAAATATTTAATCTTCTTTTTAAGTAATGAGCTTGTACTTGTCTCACATTTGCGGATGGAAGGTAAATACGTTGAACGATTTAATGAAGACGAAATAAGTATTTACGGCCACGTTAACTTTTATTTAACCGACGGCCGCATTTTAAGTTACGAAGATACACGCCAGTTTGGGACGATGGAATTAACAACAAGCAGTAAATATTTAACGCTGCCCTCACTTTCAAAACTTGGCAAAGAACCATTTCATATAACCGGAAGCGAACTTTATGCGCTACTTAAAAACAAGACGCAACCAATTAAACTTGCACTACTTGATCAAACGATCATGACGGGTCTTGGTAATATTTACGTTGATGAAGTACTCTTTTTAGCAAAAACACATCCACTGCTTCCAAGCAATTTAATAAGTGAAGAAAAAGCTGATGAATTAGTGCGTCTTAGTGTT
>CAZWRR010000062.1:0-1246 GCA_964635805.1 uncultured Staphylococcaceae bacterium | reverse complement strand
CGAAGGAAAACTCGTGTTTGACACAGATAAGCTTGCAAAAGACGTATATAACGACACTAACGTTACGAAAAAACTTGAACAAAAGCTTGGGGCAGTGCTCCATAACGAAGATGGCAGTTTTAGTCTTGATGCGTTGCGGCTTGCACTTCGCCTTGAGCCAAAAAGAGGCCGGCTACTAAATGACGTTATCCATCCGTATGTCAAACAAGAAATGATGCGTTTAATTGCGGAGCATAACAACGTCCCAGAGATCTTTTTTGAAATACCGCTTCCGTTTAGTCATAAAATATATACGCTTTTTGACTACATTATTGGGATTGAAACAACACCAGAAAAACAAAAAGTATACTTAGCAGGGCGCAAAAAAAGTCCGGTAGTTACACCAGACGAACAATATTTCAAACATCGACCAAAGCTTGATTACATTATTGTTAATGACGACACGATTGAAACATTAATAAGTAAGTTTAAAAAATGGGAATATTAGCGCCACGTACTTCTGCTTCCTGCGCGTTTTCACGTAATAAATCGATTAACTGTTTAATCCGCACGTCACGACGCGTTGGATCATAAAGTCCTTGTAAATCACTAATACTTACATCACTAATAAAGATCGTTTGTTTCCCGCTTTTTATACGTTCGCTAACTAGGGGATAACTAAAAACGTCACGTGTAAGTTTATTGCTTTCTTCGTTACCAAAATTACGCACGATTAAAACATCAATATTTACCAAACGCTCCATTGCAGTTGCCGCAGCGGTTTTGTTATCGTAATAATCAACGCTATGTTCACCTACAAACGCACGGAAATCAATGACACCTGCCGTTTTTTCAGGATGGCGATCAAGCAGGCGGTTAACTGTCGCTAGGGCAATTACAAGTTTGCCGCGGCCATGTGGGCCGTAAACATAGACAGTGTTTTCTTTGTTATCTAAAAGTTTTGCAAGCGCCATTAAGTATGTTTCTTGCCCGTCGCGACTTACAATATCTTCAAGTGTAACTTGGGCATAACGTTCGGGGAAGTCATTATAGGCAAAACGCGCATATAACAGCTCTTGTGCGGCTAAAAGCGGACATAATTCATAGTTAATGAAAATATGTTCGCCACTTATTTCTAAATTAATCGCATGATATCCGTCGTCGTTTACGCATTTCCCGGCTTTCTTGCATAGCGCTACACTTAAGTAACTTTCATAATAAGCAATAAGCGGTTCTTTATTTTTTTCAAGCAGTGCTTCATTAATAT
>CAZWRR010000061.1:0-5376 GCA_964635805.1 uncultured Staphylococcaceae bacterium | reverse complement strand
TGGATGAAAAAATTATCAAGCTTGCATATTTATTAAAACAACAACTGGAGGAACATCCAGAAGTTTTAGCATTAAACGCGATTGAAGCTAAGCTTAGCAATGATCCGGCATTTTTAGCACTCCATCAAACGTACATAGAAGTTGAAACGCAATTAAATAATTTGTATGATTCTCATTATTTTACGGAAGCTAAAGAAAAAGAATTAAAAAACACAATGTTTATTGCTAAAAAACAACTTGATGAATATCCATTAGCACAAGCGTATTATTCCCAATATAAACTTGTTAAAAAAATATATGCACGCGTTAATAAAGAAATTTTTGATCCGCTTTGTAAAAGTGAAGGTGGCATGTGTCATATAAAGTTCGAGTAATTGCGGGTAAATATCGCCATCGTCAACTCGTGCAACCATTAAATATAACTACACGTGTTACGAAAGATCGTGTTAAAGAGGCGGTTTTTTCAGCACTTGGTAATGCTATTGAAAATAGCGATGTGCTCGATTTATTTAGTGGTATTGGCAGTTATGGGATTGAGGCACTTTCACGTGGCGCCAAGAAGGCAATATTTAACGATAATAACCCGGAAATGTACACAATAATTAAACAAAATACAAAGTTCGTTAATGAACCAATTGCAATATACGACGAATTGCATACAAGCTTATTGCAAAAACTTGAAGAAAACAGTGTTGATATTATCTTTTTAGATCCGCCATATACGGAAGATGTACAGGCAATTGCGCTTGAAGTTGTTACAAGCGGTATATTAACAAAACAAAGCATTATTGTTTGTGAAACAAATAAGCAATACAATTTTGCTAAAATAAAAGGGAAAATAAAACATTACAAATACGGAAAGACGTTTATTACAATTGTTTGGAGGGGCGAATGAGAAAAGTAGCAGTATATCCAGGAAGTTTTGATCCAATCACAAATGGCCATTTAGACATTATCAAAAGAGCAGGTAAACTATTTGATGAAGTCGTCATTTTAATCGCAATAAATCGACAAAAACAAACGACTTTTACTGTTGAAGAACGCATGAAAATGATTAAAGAAATCATGAAAGACCAACGTAATGTACGCGTTGATTTTACGGATGGATTAACATTAAATTACGTTAAAAAGATTAATGGAAATGTTGTGTTACGTGGTTTACGGGCCGCAACTGATTTTGAATATGAATTTCAAATTATGAACGCGAATCGCATTATTAATCCAGCAATTGAAACAGTGTTTTTAATGACAAATCACGAATTTATGTTTATTTCAAGCAGCACCGTTAAAGAGATGTATTTTGGTGGTGCCGATGTTAGTAATCTTGTTCCAGCTTTAGTGCTTGATGAATTAGCAAAAAAACAACCTTAATTTAGCTTAATTAACGATAAATTGCGTCCTGTTGTAACTTCTTTTGCGTACGAAAAATATTTTTCGCTATGCACAAATGTACAAATTTTGCTTAATTCGATATTTTGCACAGGAATTGCATGTTTTCGTAGTTGTAAAAAGTTAAGTAGAGGCAAGTCAATAAAATACTTACCGCTTGTTGCTTTTAAGCTACGTAGTAGCTCGCCACCTTTGCGGGCATACTGTTCGGCTTTTTCAGCTGTTATTATGCGGTGTGAAAACGATAAACTTGGGCCGATAAACGCGTATATTTCTGTTGGTTCAACTTTTTCTTGCGCGACTAGTGTTTTAATAAATTTGCCAGTAATGTCAGCCACGCTGCCTTCTTCACCAGCGTGAATAATGCCAACGATTTTATGTTTGGGGACGTAGATAAAAACAGGTACACAGTCAGCATGATATACGCCAAGCGTTAAATTAGGTGTTTTTGTATATAGTGCATCCGCGGGTGCGCCTTCTTCAAAATTATCATAACCAGCGCCACCGTCTTTGTTTGTTACGAAAAGGGTAACATCGGAATGACTTTGTTTTGTTAATACAATATTTTTTTCAGTAATGTTTAACGCTGCAAATGTTTTTGCGCGGTTTGCTTGAACTTTTTCAAGCTCATCACCGACATGAAAAGCTAAATTGTTGCTTGCGTACGGAAAAACAGAATTTCCATCTGTCCTAAGTGTTGTAACTGCTGTAATTTCCGGAAAACGTTCCCATTTATAAAACTCCATAAAACACCTCCACATTCATTATAAAACAAAAAAGTGTTAAGGAGCAAAAATACAACCATTTTGTAGTAATATTTAGATGTGGAAAACATTAATTTATATGACTATTTACTCAAATTGCAGGCAATAACAAAAATAGGTCTTTTATATTCAAAAGATCCGTATGCGATTAGTAATTATGCGCAAATAGAAAAACTCACTAAACAAATGCTTGATAACATTAATGATGTTAAGACAAGTGGCAACAATTATTTTACGCGTGATATCTATCCTACGCCTAACATTAGTGTCCGGACAATTATTCGTAATGAAAACAAAGAATTTTTAATGGTGCAAGAACGCAATGATGGTGGTTTTTCATTACCAGGTGGGTGGTGTGACCTTTATGAATCACCAGCGACTGCAGCCCAAAAAGAAGTATTGGAAGAAACGGGCTTTGATGTCAAAATAACACGCCTTGTGGGCATTTTTAATCGTACACCGTTTAAAAACCGTGTTTCTGTCCCGGAATATGTCGTTATTTTCGCCGGTGATATCATTGCTAAAGTTTCTAATCACGATCACGAAATCACAAGTGTAAAATGGGTAAACGAATCAAACTTGTCGCCGCTTTCAGCAAAAGTCACGCAACATGAATTACAAAAATTTCTCGATGCTGAAAAACAATTAAACGCAGTGTTTGAATAGTAAAACATAGTGTATTCACATTGTTATGTGACAATATGGTAAAATACAAACGAACTAATTTATATAAAAGGAGATTTTTATGGGTACACCACACATTAATGCCAAGAAAGGCGATTTTGCAAAAACTGTTCTAATGCCAGGCGATCCAAAGCGGGCTGAATGGATTGCAAATACATTTTTGACTGACGTTAAATTAGTCACAGATGTGCGGAATGTTTTAGGATTTACTGGATACTATAACGGTAAACGGGTTAGTGTTATGGCTAGTGGCATGGGCCACCCTTCGATCGGTATTTATTCGCATGAACTGTATACGTATTACGATGTGCAAACAATTATTCGTGTTGGCACGTGCGGCACGTATCAACCACATGTTGAATTATTCGATATTATTATTGCCCTTGGTAGCAGTACTGACTCAAATTGGCCGGCACAATTTGATTTAAAAGGTGGAACATATAGCGCAATCGGAACATTTGAGCTTGCCGCAGCCGCAAAAGCACGTGCAAACGAAAAAGGTATTGATGCGCATGTTGGTAATATTTTAAGCGCCGATGTTTTTTATGATCACGATCCAAATAGTTGGAAAAAATGGGCTGAATTAGGTGTTTTAGGTGTGGAAATGGAAAGTTACGCACTTTATACAACAGCGGCCAAACTTAAAAAAGATGCGATGTGCTTATTAACAGTTACCGATAGTTTCATTGATCATACGAAAAAAGCCACAGTAGAGGAACGGCAACTTGGTCTTGAAAAAATGGTTAGAGTTGCACTTGATATCGCTCCGTAATGTTTAATCTTCAACCACTTGAATATAGTATTATCGCCGCTCTGATTGTTATTGTTTTAGTAAGCGGATTTTTCGTAATCCGCGGCTTACGGCGGCGCAGTTTAAAGAAACGTTTTCAAGTGCGTTATTTTTATCCGCATGTTTATAAAACAGCTTTATATAACGATCATTATTTAATTAATACGTTTCAAATTGCCCTTAATTCACAAATCGACCTGAAAATTGATCATTTGTTGTTTGGGAATAAATATATTTACATCATTAATGATTATATTTATGAAGGTGTTTTAAGTGGTAATAAACAAGATAGCCGCTGGATTTTAAAACACGCGAAAGGTGACGAAACTTATATTATTAATCCGCTACAAACAAATGATGAAATACGCAAAAAGCTTAGTCTTAAAACGGCGATTGATGATGCAACATTTATTTGTATTACACTCGTCAATAATAAGACAAACATTAACAATCTTGAAGTTAATAGTGAAGATAACTACATTATTGATATTCGTGATTTTATGAAGCTTATTGCCGCAATTGAATCGCGTCCTGTTGCCGAATTAAATCAAGAACAATTAAAAAAACGTGTATTAGAGTTTGATAAACTTAACACATTTAAAAAGCGAAAAAGAAAATGGCGCAAGTAACAGCAAAAACAATATTTACAAAACTTCGAGCAAAGAAGTTTTCACTACGCGATCATATTTTAAGTTTGCTCGCATATTTAGCGGTTATTTTTCTAATGATTTACATTCGGACAACCGCTTTATCTTTTTTTAGTGTTTTTGTTTTTTTCTTAGTGTTTTTACCGGCAACGGTGCTCTTTATTGAATATACAAGCCTTGTTGAACATGGCACAAAACCAGCGCATTTTTCAAAATTGATTCGTCAATTATTTACAAACGCATTTCGCAGCGGCCGTACATTTGTTTTGTTTTCCTTTAAATCATTACTTATCGTTGGCTTAGTGATGCTTATTACTAATTCGGTCGTAGCAACAGGTGTAGCAATTCATGGGTATCTAAACAACCCCGCTTTTAGCGCTTTTTTTAACGAAGCACAGCAAATATATTTAGCTCAAGGGTTTTCAAATGAATTTGTTGAGTTTTCACAAGGTGCAAGCGCACTACTTGATAAGTACGATGATATTTTCATAATTATGAATGATTATGTAATTTTCACAAGTTTAATTTTTGTTTTAAGTAGTAATAGCTTCAAGTTATTCACCGATATGTTTATTGAACGACAACCAACAGTGCCTTTAAAAAATGTTACAGCATTATTTTTTAGTGATAAACAAGCAGTGAAAGAGCGACGACGCGCCCAATTTGTTTTGTTTTTAATTGTCGGTAGCATTTTCACCTTCTTGTTTTTCGGCGGTGTAACACTTTTTTCTTTAACTGCTGAAAGTAGCGCGAATATTTTCGTTATCCTTTTACGGACTGAACTTATTGCTTTTATTGGATTTGTATTTTCGCTCCCGCTTATTGTCCGGTTTAATTATTACTTGTATCATGAAATCGCCAAACAAAAACGACCGGATATTTTACGGTTTTCAATTTATCAGCTTGGCGCTCTTATTGAAAACAGTGCGACAAACGCGGCGATGAAACAGTATTTAGAAATCGTAAAAAAAGTGCGCGAAGATGAGTTGAAAACGTTAAATGATGTAAAAGACGAAGAAAACTCAAACGACAAAAACTCGCATTAAATCTATTTTTTCCCTACTCTTTAAATGTATTTAAAGGGTTTTTTATTATCCGCTAT
>CAZWRR010000060.1:0-5480 GCA_964635805.1 uncultured Staphylococcaceae bacterium | reverse complement strand
GAAGGGCAAAAAAAAGTACAAAGCAAGAAAGAATACTTTGATATGCTGCAAAACTTTATTGATAACGTTGACGATGTTTCGGCAAGTCTTATCGTTGCGGCTTGTTTCAAAAATAATTTTATCATCGCTAAAAGATTTGATAAAGATACACAAGAACGTGTAGAATTTAGTGAATTCAATAATTCAACCATAAAATCCTATCGTTACTATCTAAGAAAGTGGGTTGACCAATTATCATATTATTTAGGTGGAAGTATGCTGCAACAAGGAGAAAAATAAAATGGTGCTTGGTGATTCGTATAAACATGATTTAGCTAAAGCTGTTTTTATTCGCACAATGGATGCGGGAACTTTCCCGCTTGCGAACATTCGCAAAAAGTATTTTTATATTTCCAATAATAAGTTTCCGGCGTTACTACAAGAACTTCATTTTCGCAACATCATTACGCTTGATTTAAATGCCGAGACGGTTACGTTTTCACAAGCAATGTATAATGTTGTAAATTTTCTTGAAGTTACGAAGTTTGTCGAAAATATAAAAGTTGTTCGCGCAAATAATAATCAAATAATCCCGCAAGCACTTGCCCCGTATTTGCGGGTAACAAATTACGTCGCGCGTAATACACCAAAAGAGAATTTCACACCACGATTTGATCTGAAAAAAGAATTGTATTTATGTTTAAAAGAGATGTATGATGAAAATTATTTTGCGGAAATTAATGCCTTAGATATTTTTGTGGCGGAGAAAAATGCAGATGAATAAACAACCACTAGTGTATTTTAAGCAACAAATCAACTTTAATGAGGCGCATTTAACCGATGTTATTGCGCAACTTAAGGAAGATGGGTTAAAAGTTTCTAACCGTAAATTACAACAAGTTTTACGTGAAATTAAATTAGGTTTATGTGTAAATCCCGCACTTATTAACGATCTAATTGATCCGCGCCAGGCAACGATTGGCCGACCAATCACGCATCTTAACTTTACAACATCGCATATTGATCTGACACAAGGTGAGGCTGTTAAAAAGGCACTAGTCATGCATAACATTCTAGCGATTCAAGGGCCTCCAGGTGCTGGTAAAACGACGACTATTGTCGAAATGATTAAACAGTTACGCCTGCAAAACCCGCATATTAAAGTACTCATTACTTCACAATCGCATGTCGCTGTTGATAACGTCATTAATATACTTGCGGTTGACGGTTTTGGTAATGATGTAGCCCGTGTTCGTCAAACTGATACGACTGACGAGGGGATGAAAAAATATGACGTTGATAAAATCTACAATAAAATATTTCACAATGTTGATAGTCGGACGCAGCGTGTACTTAGTTCTTATAACACGAACGATCCTTCTGTGGCGTATGGTAACAAGTTTGTTTCGGATAACAGAACCGGATTTATGCTTGTTAAAGATATTATCGGTGTCACGATAAATTCACTTGGCAGCTGTGGTTTTGGCGTTAATGGGGAAATTGATTACGCAATTATTGATGAAGTCGGAAAATGTAGTTTTGCGGAAATTTTAATGGTCGCCCAGATTGCGAAAAAATTAATTGTGATCGGTGATCCAAATCAATTAGCCGCGGTTATGCATCCATTTAATGAACATGACAAATATAACAAAGAAGCGTATGACTATATTGAGGAAAATCCATACATTGATTATTTGTTCACAAATATTAATCCTGAGTGTAAACAATTTCTCAACCGTCAATATCGGATGACCCATGCAATTGGTACATATATTTCCGAACAATTTTACGATGGAAAGTTACTTAATGGCACGGGAAGTAAAAATGTTTTTCTTGATAATGCTTTGAATTTTATTAATTACAATGAAAATAAATGTATTGTTAAAACAGCCTACACAAAAGACGGCGAACGGATGCCCCTAGTTAATACGTTGGAAATTGAAATTATCACCCGTTTGTTAGCGACGGAATTGCGTGATGTCCCGCGTAACCGTATTGCGATTATTGCCCCGTACCGTGGTCAAATCTATGAATTACGTCAAAAATTCCCTGAAATCGGTGTGAATAATATCAGTACAGTTGATGCCTTTCAAGGGCGCGAGCAAAATATTGTCATTTTTAGTTGTGTGCGCAATTCAGGACTCCCCACTGAATACTTTAAAAAGACAAATCGTTTAAACGTTGCGATTTCTCGAAGTAAGCAACGTATTTATATTGTCGGCGCCAAACGATACGTATCGCAGGTTAGTTATTTGCATAATTATATTAATTTTAACAAAACGTATGTCACTGCTGAAGGCGACAAGACAGCACGGTGTCGGCTACTTTATTTTAATGGCGACAATATTGTGCCGCATAAATAAAAAAGAGCCGCACAATTTCCAACGGCTCTTCGTGATTAACGCCTAATGCTTACTTCTAACCGGAATTAATGTTTG
This sequence comes from uncultured Staphylococcaceae bacterium, assembly GCA_964635805.1. GTDB lineage: Bacteria > Bacillota_I > Bacilli_A > RFN20 > CAG-826 > UBA1361. The sequence continues at coordinate 3,063 of CAZWRR010000060.1, read as the reverse complement.
ATACGTTGTCGTCAAGGTATCTTCGATATTAACTTATAATAAGTATGTCACAATACGTATGACCGCGTCCGCTATAAACATTAGCATAACCACAACTTCATTGTAATGTAGTAAAATGTATTTGTCAAGAAGGGGGGGACATAATATGTACGACGACCACGGGATTATTAATGTAATGAACACAATTGAAACAATTCACATCGAATTAACGGGATTAGTTTTGGAACGTGCGCATTTAAATGATCAAGCAAAAGATTTATGGAAAATCATTAACCGTGATGAGACAAATCACAAGGAAGAAATGCATTTTTTTTATAATTCAATGGGTGCCGTCACCCACCGCATTAATATTTTGATCTCGCGTTTGAGTGGATATTCTGGTAATCATGAAGCGGTGACGTTAGCCGTGCAATATGTCGAATCAGAATTAACGCGTAATCGCGGCATTCACGATTATCGCACGTGGCTCCAACGCGAAGTACAACGCGGTAATGCGAGGTATCGCTCGTCCGAAGGCTGGGTAAGTGATGATCCAACACTAGATTTAGAGTATATTGCCCATAAAGAAGAACAAGTTATCCGGGCCCAAGCACAACTAGCCGCGTTACGTGAAGTACAAAACCGGGTCACTACAGATGGAGCACGTCCGGGTTTATCCGCACGTGAATATCGTGCCGAAATTCCTTCATTAGAGGAAGAAATAGAACGTTTTTCCGATTATGAAGCTAGTGGAGTTGTTGATGAAAATACACGAGAAATGCTCCAACGTCAATTTGAAGAAGAACAAAGGATGATTAATGATCAAACAACGTTTGTAGAAACAGTGCCAGGTATTAATGAACCACCGCCGTTTATTGACCCGCTTACGCCCGAACCCGTACCAGAAACGGAAATCATTGAAATAGAAGATGCGGAAACAGATGCGTTACTCGAAGATGATATAGATGACTATGCACCACTTGAGGATGAAGAACTTGCTGGATCAGAGATTGAACTAACTGAACGAGAATTCGATGAAGATGAAGAAGAACTTTATGAAGAACTTGAAAGTATCGATGATCCTTTTGACGATTTAGAAGAATACGATAACTATGCTGATTACTTACGTGAACTTGAACAAACCGCCGATGGCGAAAAAAACAATTAAGCCGCTGATAAGTGTTAACCTAGATATTTAAAAACCGGAAGACAATTGTGTTCCGGCTTTTTTATTGTTGTAATGGCTAAATTACTTTACGTTTTTATTCGGCATAAAGTTATTGCGATCAAACAAATCACCAATACTTAAATTTTTATACCGTGCCGTATTGTAACCAAAAGGTGTGTGGAGAATATGAAGGGCAGGGCGCGAATAATTACCTCCGCTTAACGCATTTTTGATATGCCCCATAATAATTGTGTTTTCGCGTATTCCCGGTTTGCCTTTATTTTTCCACAATTCGCTTTGTGTTACGAAATGATATAGGGCAAAATAAGAGTCAATCTTCCGCATTTGCTTAACATGACGATGGGCGAGTTGGATTGCCGTTAAATGGGCGATATTATTGCGATAAATACGGATAATACCAGTGTTTTGGATTGAGTTCATGTTTTTCGTTAATAGTTCCTGCTGTTTTGGTTTCAAGTATTGCTCGGCGATGAAGAGGCGACTAACACTTAAGTAATCATCGGTAATTGCATTAAAATTATGTTTATTTTCATGGAAGATAAAGTCACGTTCAAATGTATGGAACGCAATTGTATAGCGAGCATTAACATTAATTAAATTTTTGTAAATAATGTAAATTATCGTCAAATAAAGCCCAATTAACGCTTGCTGGCGCGCTTTTAATACCGTTTCGCTGCGTGTTTCTGGTTTTTGTTTAATGGCGAATAGTTTTTCAAAGCTGACTTGGGTAATTTGCGCTGCGAGCGTCGCAATTTTTTGGTCGCGGGGAACGCCAGTCGCTCGACCAACAACATTTTCATAATAACGATTGATTTGACTTTCATTATCTTTAGCAATCCGGTTAAGGACAAACAAAACAATTTCTTCATTGCGGATTAATTGGCTTGCGTTTTTTGGATTAACGCGCTTGGCAACATAAAGGAACCGCCGTGATTTAATGACATTATTACTAATAAAATTACGCAAGTTTGTATCATCTTTGTTTCCGTAAATTTTTTCATCAACGTATGCGGTGATTTCGGGGTCGATTTGGCTTGAACTAAGCAACTCTTCATCAATTTGCGCAAGATTTTCGTTGTATTTTGTTAATCCAAGTATATTTGCGGCATCAACAAACATTTGGCGGTTTGGATAAATTTCGCTATTTAATTTAACGAGCCGTTTCACGAGCCGAAGTTCTGCAGCGATTGCTTTGCCGTGCTCAAACATTTTGTAACCACGCGTAAATGTGGCCTGCTCGGGTTCGCTATTAAGTGGTGCAGAGTACGGCGAACTATATTCAACTTTATTGGACGCACTTTCATTAAACTTTTTCGCGATATACTCACGATCAGTTTCAATAAAACTTGTGATGTTCTCAAGTTTATTAATAATTTCACTTAACATTTCATTACTTTCTTTCCGGTCAAGGTAAAGTGATAAGAAGTAACATAGTTTTGTAAAAAGATGCGCTTCGGTTGTTGCTTTGATTTTATCAAAATCTTCGGCAATTAGTTCACTGCTCGTGCGCCGTAGTTGTCGAATTTCTTTACCATTTAACAGTGGTAAAAGTTTAGTAGTAATCGTGGGAGCAAGTATGCGCCACGCATTATTTGCTTCGTCTTTGTACACCTGCTCTTTTTCTTCGTTCGTTAAAGTGCTGCGCAGCTTTTCAACGATGCGTGTTATTGTTTTTTCTTTTTTCTCAGCCCTTTGATAAGTATGGAATATTAAAAAATCAATAAAAGTATGCAATTTAGTGCGCACTGTATCGTAAGCATGATCACGAAGCATTGCCGCTGCGGGGATATCAAACATTGCTTCGCGTGTTTTTTTAATCGAAAAGCCTAAGTTTTTTCCTTCATCTAAAATCACATACCGGTAATAATCATTAGCGAGTTTAATTGTTGCTTTGT
>CAZWRR010000059.1:0-5546 GCA_964635805.1 uncultured Staphylococcaceae bacterium | reverse complement strand
ATTTTCCAATTGAGTGACCAATTAATAAAATTGTTTTGCCGCTCCATTTGTTATCAACATATGGCCTACTTGCGGCATCAATTGCGTTTTTCAACGCTCCTGACATCGTCCGGTTGTATTCAGGTACGACAAAAAGCAACGTTTCTACTTCGCTAATTTCCTTACGGAAACGAACAATCGTTGCCGGAAGATTACTTTCAAAATCTTCGTTATATAAAGGTAAATCACTAATGTCAATAATTTTAGCGTCTGCTTTTCCTTTATAATAATTAAGCGCATTAAGTGCAATTTTTTTTGAATAACTTTGTTCGCGTAAAGAGCCTACAATAATTCCTATTTTTTTCATATTTATCATTCCTTTCGTGCTAATTATAAAATAAATAATTTTTTATTCAGCTTATTTGCTTATTCGTTTTCAGTTATTTCTAATTCACCTAGCTTTGGTTCGGGAATAACTACGTTTAAAATAACGGCAACTAATGTTGCAATCGCTAATGGTGAAATTTGTACGTCGCCAATCATTACCTTTAAAAGTGAGGCGTCAAACTCGGTTGTTACGGCGCTAATAATATCGCCGGCAACACTAAGTGCACCAAAACCTAAACCAATTGCAAGTGTCACACTTACTACAATTAAATCTTTTGTACGACCAATATCCGCCTTATTCTCAATTAACATGCGTAATCCCGAAGCGCTGATCATCCCGAATAAAATAATTGAGGCACCACCAATTACGGCACTAGGTATTGTTGAAATAGCCGTACCAAAAATTGAAAACACACCAAAGAAAATTGCTAAAAGTGCGGCGTAAAAAATGTTTTTCGGTTCATAATTTTCGGTAATTACTAAAATGGCAGTGTTTTCACCATACGTTGTTTGCGGTGGTCCACCAAGAACAGATGCGGCCATAATTGCAAAGCCGTCGCCTGCAAGCGTCTTATCGATACCAGGATCGACAAAGAAATCTTGACCACATACGGTTGAATTAGCGCTAATGTCACCAATATGCTCCATCAGCGTTACAAACGCAAGAGGGACCATCATAATAATGGCATTCCAATCAAAATGGAGATATTTGTAAAAACCAAATGTTTTGCCAAGTGATTGGAAAATAACGATATCGCTTGTTTTAAGCGCATCAAATTTTACAAGGCCTATTGCAAGCGCATATACGTAACCAATTAAAAAACCTAGTAAAATTGGTGCAGCTTTAAAAAATGATTTTTCTTTGGCGAAGGAGCTTATTAACACGATGCTGACAAGTGTAATAATCGCTGTTGTCCACTCTTTCCATGCTTCGGAACCTAAAACTGTATAGTTTAAAATAATGTTATTCCAAAGTATGCTTGGCACTAATAACATCCCCAAAACAATAATAACTGGACCAACGACACGCGGTGGGAATATTTTACGGATTTTTTCAACACCAATTAAACGCACAATGAGTGCAAATAATAAATACATCACACCAGTTAAAAATATTGCAACAACAAGTCCACCCATTCTTTGTTGCCAATCATTCGTGCCAACCTCAGCACCGCCAATGATCGCAATGAGCGCCGGCAAATACGCAAAAGATGAGCCAAGGAAAACCGGCACTTTACGTTTCGTTGTAAAATAAAAAATTACCGTACCAATTCCTGCGGTGATTAGCGTCACGGAAATGCTTAGACCCGCTAAAATTGGAACGACAACTGTCGCCCCAAGCATCGCAAACATATGTTGGAAGCTTAATGTTGTTGTTCGAAGAATATGAACAATTTTTTGTCTTTTCGTTTGCATATTTATGCTCCTTTAAAGTTTTTCTAAATATGTTTTTAAACGACTGGCGTGTGATTTATTGTACGCGTCTGTCATTATAAATTGTTTTAATTCAGCCAAAGTAAGCCACTTATGCGCGATTGTTTCACCCTTTTGATATTTAATGCTGTTTTTATCCTCGTCCACAACTGTAAGAAAACCAAGCGCAATAACGCCTTCTTTTGGATATTTAAATTCATAAATGGGGGCTACTTTTTTTCCGCGCAAACCGGTTTCCTCAAAAACTTCACGAAGCGCCCCTTCTTCGGCGCTTTCACCACTTAAAATGCTTCCACCGGCACTACCTTCAAAAAGACCGGGATTATCTATTTTAGTGTATGCGCGTTGCATTACTAAATACGTACCATCGCTATGGCGTACGAGCGTCTCCGCAATTAAATGAAAAAGACCAGGCGGAATTTGTTCCCCCTTAATTAGTTTTTTACGTGCAAATGTTTTGTCTTCGTAGTATGCGTCCCAAATTTCCATTATTAAACCTTTGTATTTTATTATATTACAATGTCATCGTATAAACGCTTCAATTAATTTAAATTAATTAATTGTAATCACCTAAATCATCGGGTTCTTCAATATTTATCGTATCAGCGTGGACAATTTCTGTTGTAAATGTGCCCTTAATATTAATTTCGGTGCGCTCGCCTTGAAGGCCACTAACTAGCGATGTAAGAAAAGCGCCGACTTTAGCGATGTCGATGTTCTCAAAGTCCATATTCGGTAAGTTTTTAATAATTCTAATATCTAAATCTAAATCAAATAATATACTTTCAATAAAATCATCGTTGCTTACAACAAACTCAAAAGTAAACTCCTTAAAATGCACAACAGCTGCAAAAATAACAGCAAATAAATTAACAAACATTGCGCGATCCATTGGGTCTATTTCGGAATTTGATGCAAGTAAAACGGACACAGCAACTTCACTAATAAGTAAAATTATTTCCTCGCTAGTTAAACTTACTTCATATACTAATTTTCCGTCGCGCATAGTAGTTTTACCTGTATCATTGCTTACCACAAGCGCATCAATAAAACTAAGCTCTTCAGATTCAAGGCCACTACTTAATAAACGCGTTATATACGCGGCATCACTAAACTTATAGCGATCCACCTTTTCATTAATTTCGGTTTTAACATAAAGTTCTTCATCAGCAAAATACATATCACCATCAATCGTATATTCATCACTTAAAAGCGCAAGTGTGCCCCTTGCCATGACATTTTCACTATCACGACCGGTAATTTTCGTAAGTGCTGTAAATTCAGCACTAATATCGATTGGTGCGGGGTCCGTTACAACTTTGTTTAACGCGTCATACTCTGTTGACTTGTAATTAATATCTTCGCCAATAGTTGTTAAAACTAAGGCTGGGGATAGTGATAAATTATTAAGTGCATTTATTACACGTTGTTCCTCATCAGTAATAACATGCTCGCTGCTAGTTACCGTCTCACTTGGTGGCGTTGTATCGCTTGTCGATATACTTGATTCACTAGGATTAGACGGAGCCACTGAACTTGATGGGTCGTTTTTACGACACCCACTTAATAAAATTGCTGCTAATAAAACAATAATAAATTTTCTTTTGTGCATATAGAGTTCCCTCTTTTATTTTACCAAGAAAAAATGATATTATCGCCAAATCACTTTAAAAGTGTTTTTTATTAAGAAAGTTTTGGACGCGCTATAATTAAACTGTATGAAATTAGCAACAAAACGACTTATACTTCGCCCCTTCACTCGTGATGATTACACAAGTGTTCACCGCTATAGTACAAAAGCAAAAGTGGTGCGTTTTATGGACTGGGGGCCTAATTCACCGGAAGAAACAGCAAATTTTATTAATATCGTCTTAATGCGTAATGCTGAGACGCCACGCTTATCGTATGATTTTATCGTAACGTTAAAAACTACAAGTGAAGTTATTGGGGCGTGTGGTATTTATTTTGATGAAGACAATACGAAACCACCAACACTTGGTTGGGTGTTTGACGATACGTATTGGGGTAACGGTTATGCAACGGAGGTTGCGGCGCGGTTACTCGCATTTGCTTTTAACAATTTAAATGTTCGTGTCATTACTGCAAGTGCGGTTGCCGATAATATTGCTAGTTGGAAAATTATGGAAAAAATTGGAATGCGTTACGCTAATAAGTCGAAAATAACGGTAAAAGGATCGACATATGATTACGTTATGTATGAGCTAACAAAGCTAGAATATACATTACTTAATCACAAAACGTATTTATGAAAAAGGCAAAACTTATTTTCTTTCTAACGTTGCCACTACTACTAGCGTCTTGTGGTAACAAACCTTTTACGTATAGTGATGACACGCCATTTGTTGAAAATTTAACAACGCCTAGTTTACGAATCGCACAATTTACAGATACACACTTTACGTATGGTTTTGACCGCTATGATAAAAATACACTTGCGCTTATTACTAAAGTCGTTGAAGCAACTAACCCTGATATAGTCGTGTTTACTGGCGATCAAACGCTCTCAATTTCTGCGCCCCGCCTTTATAAACAATTGGCGCGCCATATGGAAAGTTTACAAATACCCTGGAGCTTCGTCTTTGGTAACCATGATGATGATTACCACACGCACACGACAATTATTCGAGCATTAGAAACTGTAGAAACAACATATTTACGATTCAAAAGTGGGCCTAAGTTAGAAAAAGGCGGCTATGGTAATTTTGCGATTAATTATTATTACGACGGAGATCCGTTTTATAACTTATATATGCTAGACTCAAAAACAGAACAAAAAAAATTAAGACCCGAGGGTCTAAGCCGCTATGACCACTTGAGCCCCGCACAAGTAGCCTGGTACGATGAGAAAGCACAAAACGATGCAACGCTTAATGTTCCCTCGACAATTTTCATGCATGTCCCGCTCGTACAATATTTACTTTATGAAGATTATATGAACAGTAATCAATTTGTTGGTGAAGCAAATGAGAGTGTTTATTCACAAAACATTGACACTGGTCTTTTTAGTGCTATAACGACGCACGGTGTATCACAAGCAGTATTTGCCGGCCATGACCATCGCAACAATTTTGCTTTTTATCATGAAAATGTCTTACTCGGGTACGGACAAAATAGTGGTTTCAATAGTTATGGGACATTACAAGAAGGCGCCCGCATTATTGATATTGATGAAAACAAAACTTTATCGACTTTTATTATATATGGAGATTTAACCGATGCCTATCACATCTAGAATTATGATTTTATTACACACATTTATTGCATTTGTAGTTCTTTTTGTTGTTTTTAGATCGCTCTTCCTTTTAATTATTCCCGTTTTTGGGATCGGTATTTTATTTTATCGGGAGAAAAAAGACAATGTTTGATTTTCTTGTTGGGATTTTTCCGTTATCGTTTTATATTATCGTTTTTACGTTTATTCCGCTTTCATTACTACTAAAGATACTTTCTGTTAAAAAACTACAACTTTCACTTAAGCCTGCATTATCCGTCTTATTCATACCATTTTCAGTTGGGTTCTTTGTTATTATTCCGCCTGAAGAAAAATTACGGCGTTTATACCGTAATTTACTTATCACTTATGCAGTGCTTGCTTTTCTTGTGTTTGCATTTGCAATTCACATATTTTTTTAATCATTAAGGAAATTATCATTTAAAAATTTATATAGCTCAACTAACACACCTTGGGGAATGCTATGCCCTCTTTCATGTTCAACTACATTTAA
>CAZWRR010000058.1:0-5579 GCA_964635805.1 uncultured Staphylococcaceae bacterium | reverse complement strand
GTACACTTGATCCGCTTGCCAGCGGTCTTTTAGTCGTCGCCGTAAACGAAGCAACGAAAACATTACCGTTTTACGAAGACGCACCGAAAGTGTATGTCGCCACTTTTAAGCTCGGGCTTTTAACGTCCACGCTTGATTTAGAAGGCGAAGTGCTTGAAGCAAACGACTTTACGCCAATTAGTAAAGACGAGCTTGCCACTGTTTTAAATAGTTTCATAGGCGAAGTCGTGCAAATACCGCCGCTTACAAGTGCGCTTAAAGTTGATGGAAAGCGGCTTTATGAATACGCCCGCGAAAACAAAAATGTAAAAATTAAAGCGCGGACTGTTACAATCCACACGCTTGAACTACTTAATTTTAATTTCCCTTATTTTACGATTAAGACAAAAGTAAGCAAAGGGACGTATATTCGCACTCTTGGTAATGATATTGCGAAAAAGCTTGGCACCGTTGCAACAACGACGAAACTAGAGCGCACTGCAGTCGGTACAATTACACTTACTGACGCCGTAACGACCGATGTACTTTCTTTAAATGATCTCCACCCAACCGATTATTTATTACAAGAGCTCCCGCGAATTTACGTTAACGAAAGCGAAGCTGCTGATGTTAGAAACGGCAAAGTTTTAAAGCATGCTTTTATTGGTACTTTTGTTACAATTTACGTGGACGTTAAGTTATTAGCAATTTACGTGTGGAAAGAGACGCACTACGCAGCAAGACGAGGATTTAACTTATGATTAAAACGCACATTGAGCTTAAAAGTATCCCGACGTTAACAAACAAACACGCTTTAATTGTGGGGACGTTTGACGGTGTGCACCGCGGTCATCTTGCGTTAGTCCAAAACGCCCTAAACCGCGGGTTTATTCCGGTCGTACTTATTATTTACACACATAAAAAATTAATTAAACCGCATCAAAAAGACGGCTTTATTACAACACTTGAAGACCGCGCACTATTATTTGCGTCTTCCGGTGTTACGAGCGTGTATTATTTAAACTTAGAGCTCGCACTACTGAACTTATCACCAGCCGCGTTTGTAAGTGATGTACTTAACAAATTTAATGTTGGTGCTGTTGTTGTGGGTGACGATTTTAAGTTTGGGAAAAATGCGCTTGGTAACGTTAAAGTGCTCCGCGAACTTTTAGCAAAACAAACAAAGCTTATTGTCGTGGAAAAGTTAGTAGAAGAAGATGCCCCAATTAGCACTAGCCGCATTAAAGAAGCATTAACTGCCGGTAAACTCAAAACCGCAAATAGTTTACTGGGTCGCCGCTACGCTTTAACTGGTTTTGTTGTTAAAGGCTACGGTTTAGGGATAAAACTTGGTTATCCCACCGCGAACATTATGCTCGACACGCAATATTTTTTACCACGCCACGGTGTGTATTTAGTTAGTTCAATGATTAACAACAAACATTATTACGGCATGGCCTCGCTTGGCTATCATCCCACTGTCAATAAACTAAATGTCCCACTTTTGGAAGTATATTATTTTGATTTTGCTGGTTCGCTTTACCATACAACACTAACAATTAATTTTCACGCCTTTATTCGTGATGAACTGACGTTTAAGTCAACTGACTTATTAGTGCATCAAATAAGTAAAGATCGTGAAGTTTGTTTACAATTAATCGAGGAGGAAAAAGCTAATGAAAGTAATTAATAATGTTTATTCAATCGGTGTCCTTGACAAAGACTTACGTGTATTTGACATTATGATGGAAACGAAACAAGGAACAACATACAACAGTTATTTAATTTTAAACGAAGAGGGCGCTGTTATTATTGATGGCGTTAAGGCTGGCTTTACAGATGAATGGCTTGCAAACATCGAAAAACATGTGCCGTTTTCACAAATTAAAGCACTCGTTACCCAGCACACCGAACCAGATCACAGCGGTTCTATTCCCGCCCTTTTAAAACTAAATCCACATATTGAAGTGTATGGTTCATTTATGGCAATGCAAAACTTACGCCATATCGCTAACGTTGAGTTTCGCGCTAATGCGGTAAAACCGGGTGACACACTAAAATTAAGTGACGTCCAAACACTTACATTTCACCCAGTCCCGAACGTTCATTGGCCCGACACAATTATTACGCATGACCCGGCCAACGACTTAGCGTACACTTGCGACTTTTTAGGAATGCATATTGCGCCAAAAACATTACTTTTAAGTGAAGAAAAAAATAAAGACGGGGCGCTTGAAGCACTAACCGTTTATTACGATTCGATTATGGCGCCGTTTAAAAAAGATGTGCTCCATGCCGTTAAAGTGCTCGAAAGCTTAAACGTCAGCATGGTGCTTAATAGTCACGGATACATTCTTGATAAAAAAGCTGATGTTGATGCCGCAATTGCGAAGTACATCGAATGGTCAACTGTTCCTAAAGTTGATAAATTAACAGTAACGCTTGCTTACGCTAGTGCTTACGGCTATACGAAAGCAATGGTTGATGAAGTCGTGCGTGTTTTAAAAGCGCATGACGCTGTTATTCATCTTTTTGAAGTACCAAACGCCGACTTAAGCGCTGTTGTCGCTGCCGTTGAAGCTAGTGACGCCTTGCTCGTTGCTTCACCAACATTTGTCGGCGACGGCATTAAACCAATTTACGACGTACTTAATTCCCTTAACCCGTATATTGCTACCGGCAAATACTTTAGTGCGTTCGGCAGCTTTGGGTGGAGCGGGGAAGCAGTGCGTAATTATATGAGTCGCGCCAAAGAATTACGCTTTAAAACAGTTGATGAAGGATTAAAAGTGCGCTTACTCCCAACAAATGAAGAGTTAGCAAGCACAAAAGCATACGCCGAAAACTTTATTAAACTCGTCAAAGCTAGTTTATAACGGCTTTAAGTTGTCATTTATATTAATAAATGGTATATTTACTAGGCGACTTATTCGCTGCTATGAATTCCCCAAGTTTATAGCGATGAGTAAGTTAAGAAAATGAAGAAAGGGGAAATATTATGGCATTAACAAAACAAGAAATTGCCGCAATTGTTAAAGAATTTGGTGCAAACGAAAACGATACCGGTGCAACAGCCGTGCAAATTGCGTTACTCACCGCCCAAATTCGAAAACTTACGGAACATATGAAAGTGCATAAACATGACTACCATTCACAACGGGGTCTCTTAAAAATGGTTGGCCAACGTCGCGGTTTACTCGATTACTACAGTCGCGTCGATCGTGAAGCTTACCTTGCACTTATTGCAAAACTTGGTTTACGTCGTTAATTATGATTAAAAACTGTCCGCAGACAGTTTTTTACTTATTGTGGAAAAGAAAGAGGAAAAAATGAAAAAGACTTATGAATTAATGTTCTACGGCCGCAAACTTGTCGTAGAAACAGGCGAACTTGCCAAACAAGCTGATGGTGCAGTACTCGTTCGCTACGGTGACACAGCAGTGCTTACAACTGCAGTGGCCGGCAACACACCAACAACCTTAGATTACTTCCCGCTTAGCGTGGCTTACATTGAAAAGCTTTACGCAATCGGGCGTATTCCTGGGAGTTTCTTACGCCGTGAAGGCCGGGAAACAGAACATGCAACACTTAGTGGACGTTTAATTGACCGTCCCATTCGTCCGCTGTTCGCAGAAGGATTCCGTAACGAAGTACAAGTAATTAATACTGTACTTAGTGTTGACTTAGACGCAACACCAGAAATGAGCGCAATGCTCGGTAGTTCACTTGCCTTAACAATTAGTGATATTCCGTTTGAAGGACCAGCTGCAGGTGTTAACGTTGGCCGCGTAAACGGTAAACTTATTATTAACCCAACAAGCGAAGAAAACGCACTTAGCGATATTCACTTAACGGTCGCTGGCACAAAACACGCAATTAACATGGTGGAAGCTGGTGCAAACGAAGTTAGTGAAGAAGATATACTCGACGCACTACTTTTTGGCCACGAAGCAATTAAAGAACTTTGTGAATTCCAAGAAATGATTCAAAAAGAAATCGGAGTTGCGAAACGCGAATTCCCACTGTTTGTCCCGGATGCTAACGTCGTTAAAGTAAGTCACGACTTATTTACGAAAGATATTCGTGCCGCAGTTAGCATTGTTGACAAATTAGAACGCGCTAGTGCGCTTGATGGTGTAAAAGCGAAAATGGTTGAACACTTTAGTGGCTTAACTTACGAAGAAGACGGGATGAAAGCAAAAGCAGTTAGCGACGCAAAAGAACTACATGAAACGATGGTAAGTGACGAAATTCGTCGGCTTATCACTGAAGAAAAAGTGCGTCCTGATGGCCGTAAAGTTGATGAAGTACGGCCACTTGATTCCCAAATTGACTTACTCCCACGTGTCCACGGCAGTGCCGTCTTTACACGCGGACAAACGCAAGTATTATCAACCGTAACGCTTGGCCCAAAGAGTGATGAGCAAATTCTTGACAACTTAACGGAAGAAGAATCACGGCGCTTTATGCACCATTACAACTTCCCACCGTATAGCGTAGGTGAAATTAAACGTTTAGGTGTTCCCGCGCGCCGCGAAATCGGCCACGGTGCACTTGTTGAACGGGCACTTTTACCTGTTATTCCTGTTGAAGAAGACTTCCCATACACAATTCGTGTCGTTAGTGAAGTTTTAGAAAGTAACGGTAGTAGTAGTCAAGCTAGTGTTTGTGCCTCAAGTCTAGCGCTTATGGCCGCTGGTGTCCCGATTAAAGATATGGTGACCGGGATTGCGATGGGCTTAATTACAAGTGGACCGCTCGACGGGAAACATCCATATACAATTCTTACCGACATTCAAGGTTTAGAAGATCACTTTGGTGACATGGACTTTAAAGTTGCCGGTACGGCAAAAGGTATTACATCACTGCAAATGGATATTAAAGTACGTGGTGTTAGTAAAGAAGTGCTTCAAGAAGCACTCGCCCAAGCGAAAAAAGCGCGTGATGAAATTCGTGCAAACCAAATGGCGGCAATTAGTGCCCCACGTGCAGACGTTTCCAAATACGCCCCAAAAATGGGCACAATGACTGTGCACGTTGATAAAATCCGTGAAGTTATTGGCACGGGTGGTAAAGTAATTAACAAAATTATCGAAGATAATGATGGCGCGAAAATTGATATTAATGATGATGGTTTAGTTGTTGTTTATCATATGGACCGCGACGTTATTAATAACGTACTTGCAACAATTGAAGAAATCGTTAAAGAAGCAAAAGTTGGCGAAGTATATGACGGTGTAATTAACCGCGTCGAAGCCTATGGCGTCTTCGTAAACTTATTCGGTTCAAGTGACGCGTTAGTCCACGTAAGCGACCTTGATTGGAGCTACGTTGAAGATGCGTCGAAACTGTTCCGCGTTGGCGACACACTTAAAGTTAAAGTCGTGAGTGTTGACGACAAAGGCAAAGTAAAAGCAAGCCACAAAGAGTTTAAAGATAAACCAGAAGGCTACGAACCACGTCCACGTCAAGACCGTCCCCGCGGCGGTGATCGTGGTGGTTACAAAAAAGGCCGCCGTTAAGCTTAAGTATTATCAAACAACAGAAAGGGGCTGTTAAGAAACCTATAAAATCTTGACGGCCCCTTTTTAGTAAAAAAA
>CAZWRR010000057.1:0-5733 GCA_964635805.1 uncultured Staphylococcaceae bacterium | reverse complement strand
GTAAACCAACTGCGAATTGCATCAGATATTTCTTCCGCACTAGGTGCAGAGAAAGAGATTGATTGTATTGCACCGCTTCGAGCCTGTTCTAATTGTGCGTTAAGATGTCGTGCAGATTGTTGCATGGAGAAATCTCCTACCTCTTGTGCAATGTCTTTGGCAAATGATTTAATGAAACTTGTGTTTTCAAGAGGGAATACTATTTCAGTACCAGCTTCCCCTGCTTCAACATCAGGTGCAAGCATAGTTGATTTTTTCACCAACTGAATGCCACGTGCAGCTCTCTTTATCGCTCCGCCATCTGCTAAGCGAGTGCTGGTGACGCCCTGCATCTTACTATAGCTTACAGTACCGCTAGGGCTAACGGACAGATTGCGCATAGTGTTCGCAAATCTTGAAAGCATAGTATTAAGAGCTGTGGCAACTCTACTTGTAAACCTATCCATGAGCGTCAACATGCCATTAAGAAGTGTCTTAAAGGCGGTATTTATTGAAGTTGATTTATTGTTGATGCCCGTAATGAAAGCTTGTCCTGCACTTTCTCCAGAAGGTTGAAAATTTACACTCTCTGCGCCCTTTTTTGCGTTATCAGCAAGGGCTGTGCCAGCATTCCAAACATCAGCAGGGTTATCTCCTAGTCCTTTAATATAATTATTAGCAGAGCGTAAACCTATAGCAAGCCATTCTCTTTCAACCTCGCCAGAGTTAGCGCCTTTAATTGCAGTATTAGCAAGACCATCACCAGCGGTCTTTGACTTGTCAGAAGAAGAATCAATACCATCTGCATATGCACCACCGCCGCCAGAGCCAGCATTTTTCATGTCGTCTTTGCGTTTTTTGGCTTCGTCAACAACCTTATCGGCTATGCTCCCTGAAGCCCTGATTGCATCACGCTCTGTAGAAGAAAGCCCCTTCTTGCCTTCTTCGCCCATCTCGCTGTATGCGTCACGCATATCGGATGTGCCAGTCTTTTTTACATAGTCAATCGCTTCTTGAACAATTGCCGCACTTTCAGGCGTGAGTCCGCTAAGCTCTTCAACTGCCTCTTCACGTGAAAGCTGATGCTGTTCTGCATAACTGTCTACTAACTTTTCAAGTTCTTCGTCAGTAGCGGCACGATAACGTTTTAATAAATCACATGCATCATCTGGCATAGGTCCAAGTTCTTTTAATGCTAGTTCACGGGCAAGTTTTGCATTATCTTCCCAAACATCAACAACTTTTTCTAACTCCGTATCATTGGAATCAGCCAACTCTTTAATAAGTTTTGAATATTCGGGACCAGCCGCTTCTAATTCTTCGAGCATACCAGCAGGTATATCTCTGCCTTTAAGCTTTGCAAGATTTTCTTGATATTCGTATTCTTGCTCTTGACGTTTTGTCATGCCTGTAAGCCAATCGTCCATCGTAATATCAGCTTCGGCATAACCAGCGGCAGAAATAGCGTTCAAGCTACTGTGATGCTGTTGTGTTAAGCTTTCAAGTTCTGTATAATATTGATGATATGCGTCTTGTTGTTTTTCGAGAAGTTTTTCAGCAGCTTCATATTCTTCGGCTTCTCTGGCAATTCTGTCTTCAATGGATTCAATAATATCATCTTGAGAATCGCCAACTATCGCAGCAGACTCTTGATATTTTTCATCAACAAGAGCTAACCTTTCACCATTTTCGTCAAGTGCATCTGTGAGCAAATCAACTTCTTCTCTTGCATTTTCTACGGCTATCTGCAAGTCCATAGTGATTTCAGGAGCTTCACTTCGTGCTTTTTCTGCCGCCGCAAGTCGTTCTTGCGCCGCTGCCAATTCATCTTGTAACACAACTTCTTTCGCTAAAAGTTCATTGCGGCGTTCAGTAAGAAGTGCTAAGCGATCTCGCTCTTTTTGCGCATCAACATATTTCCAAACGGCATCTTCTGCAATATTAAGTTTTCCTGTTTCTGTATCAATCCCAAGATTTAAGCTAGGAAAAGTCTTATTTAGCTTATCAATAATACCGTCCATTTCAGCTTGTTCGCTGGAAGTTCGTTTAGTCTGCCCTGCAAGTTCAAACAAACGCTCTGTTTGATTTTTTGTTGCAGTATTAAGATTGCTAACAATAAGTAGTTTAGCAGCATATGCGCCAGCAGAATCATTTGTTGCGTCTACTAATGCTTTTGTTTTATTTTTATTTTCATCAAGAACATTACCTTGTTGTTGTAACGCATAAATTAAAGCACCTAAACCTGCTAATCCTGCACCAACCGCTAATCCGCCTGCTAATGCACTTCCGCCTGCAACCGCTGCTCCACCCGCCACTTTGGCACCCACGTCTGCTGCGGCTGCTCCACCTGCTACTTTAGCGCCCAAACCCGCTGCGGTTGCTCCACCAGTAAGAGCGCCTTTAATTAGCTTAAAGGAACTGAATAGCTGCAACACGTCTACAGCCATCATTAAACCATTAACAAACAATGCTACCCACGTATTGAGGTCGTCACTGCCTTCTTTCAGGTCATCAATATTCTTTATTATTGAACTTACAGAAGCTCCGATTTGCGCAACGTTTATAAGTGCAAGGGCAGCGCCAGTTCCTAATTGACCGGTACCACCAGTAGTGCCACCTGTTCTAGTAATCGTCCACTGCTCTCTATCTTCTGCCGTTTGTGATTTTTCATAAGCAAGCTGCTCTGCATCCTCGCCTGTAGCTTGCTTCTCCTTAGCAAGTTGTTCAGCCTCTTCTAAAGTCTGACTTCTTTCTTTGGAAAGTTGCTCTGTGTCCTCCAAAGTTTGACTTCTTTCTTTAGAAAGTTGTTCTGTATCCTCTGAGGTCTGCTCTTTCTCTTTCTTAGCCTGCTCCGTGTCCTCTGAAGTCTGCTCTTTCTCTTTCTTAGCCTGCTCCGTGTCCTCTGAGGTCTGCTCTTTCTCTTTCTTAGCCTGCTCCGTATCTTCTGAAGTCTGCTCTTTCTCTTTCTTAGCCTGCTCCGTGTCCTCTGAAGTTTGCTCTTTCTCTTTCTTAGCCTGCTCCGTATCTTCTGAAGTCTGCTCTTTCTCTTTCTTAGCCTGCTCCGTGTCCTCTGAAGTTTGCTCTTTCTCTTTCTTAGCTTGCTCCGTATCTTCTGAAGTCTGCGCCTTCTCTAATTGCCATTGTTCTTCATTTTCAGAAGTCATTAGCTTTGCTTTTAAGTACATCTCTGCAAAGTAGCCGACCATCTTTAAGACATAAAGTAAAACATCATCAAGTAATGGATATATTTCAGACCATAAATCACCCAATGCGTTTTGTAATTCATCAAAGTTTAAGGCGTTAAACAAATCATCGCCAAGTCCACCAATGCCATCAAAGATACCACCATAGCCTGAAGTGGAAAATGGCTCTATCTCAATAGGAACAGCACCAATGCCGCCACCGCCACCGCCGCTACCAGTTTTATTAAGCTTGTAAACTTCATCGAAAGACATTAAGCCTTCCATTGCTTTTTTGGTTGCACTTGCGGCAGAATCAGAATCTTCAGTTTGCTCATTACTATTTTCAATTAAAGCATTGTTCAGAGCAGCGTTTTGTTCTGCAACTTTTTTGTTATATGCGTCAATTTGCGTTTGTAAGCTGCTTGACATGTCTTTGAACATGTCGCCGATACTTGTACCACCGCCCAAGTTTTTGAAAGCTGCACCGACACGTTTTACGGCGTCTGAAACAGCACCAAGCTTGCCTGCAAGAGCGGCAACTAAACCAATAATGACAAATAACACACCAACAATCGGCAATAAGCCTGAAGCACCTGCTAACCCTGCTGCCGACATTGTTGCTGCCATTGCTTGTATGCCGACAATTACACCTTGTACCGCAATCATTACACCACGTGCAAGAAGAGATACTATGCTCCAAATCTTACTGACAGCAGCTACCACCAACATTGCTGCTTTATATGCAAGCACTGCACCTATAACTCGTTTAAGAACGCTTTCAAGGGTTGCTGCTCCACTGGCAGAATTGCCAAGCGCCCGACCGAACATACCGACAACAGCAATTACGCCTATAAACGTGTTGTAAATAACGCTACCGCCCCACGCTAAAGCATTTAATCCTGCATCAATTATGGGTTTAATTTGTTGAAAAACTATCTTTAATGCTTGAAATGCACCGACAACCTTATTTATAACTGTTACTACGCCGTCAAATATAGCGGGAGATATCAATGTTTTAAGGGCATTACCCAAACCTACTGCTTGAATAGCCTGATACAATTTTTCTATTTTAGGTGTAATGTAATCGACTAAACTATCAATACCCCTTCTGATAGGGTCTGTTATGCTTGATGTTATCAGAGCGAAGCTTTCCTTCATATTGTTTATCTTCTGCTCTGTAGTCCGTGCCATGTTGTCCAAGGCTGTGCCATAACGCTTGTCTATACCTCTGACAATAGCGTTAATCGCAGTGTTAGCATCAATCCCTAAGTTGCCCCAGCCTTTGGCTATCTGCTCTTGCGTAAGATTAAGCTCATCGGCAAGTATCTCACCGACAGCGATACCTGACTCGGTTAATTGCCTGACTTCCTCTGACTGTAGCTTCCCTTTTGTATATATCTGACCGAGCGCACGTGAAATATATTCCATACGTATAGGGTCACCACTAACAGCAGTCGCTTTTTCAACAGCTTGCATAACGAAAAGCAAGTTCTCCGCTTTTATGCCGTATGCTGTAAGTAATCTAGTGGCATCCAGTAAGTTATGTATATCGAAAGGAGTATTGATAGCTTCTTGTTTAAGAACTTCCAGCAAGCCTTGTGCCTGTTCCTGCCCACCCGTAAGCATACCTGTAAAGACAGCTTCTGACGTATTTAAGGCGACTGACAAATCCCATGCTTCTGTAACTAGGCTTCTCAGTGCCCCTACAGCCTTATAGAACGCTTGCGACAAGACAATACCTTTAAATATGTTCGCAGTAGAACGGGCATACCCTTGCATACCCGACATACTATTTTTAGATTCGTTTATCTGTTTTGCAACATCTTTGGCATAGACTGAAAGTTTTGCTGTGTATGCGGTAGTTTTCAGGGTAGCTTTTTGCAGTTGCAGTGCCGCCATTGCTTGTTTACTGCTGGTAATTGATGAAGCTTTTTGAATGGCAATTCGTTTTTGAATAAGTGCATTTTGTTTCTGGTATATATCACTTATTTTTTGTTGTTCTTGCGCATAGGCGGACGATGCTATAGACCGTAGTTGAGCAAGTGTCCGCTCATGAGTTGATTGCTCTTGCAGCGCTTGCTTTTGCTCGGCTCTTGCTTGTCTTTCTTGAGATGCTCGCTCTTGTGTCGCTTGTCTTTGCTCCGCCTGCGCTTGTCTTTGTTCGGCTCTTAATTGTTTTTCTTGTTCCGCCTGTTCTTGCAAGGCAGTCCTTTGAGCTGCACGTAATTCTTCTGCCTTAACCTTAACTGCACCAAATTCATTCCTAAATTGTTGCAACGCAGTATTTTCTGCATTTGTATTATTTTTAAGTTCCTCAAACTTAAAGAGAAGTTCGTCCATGCCTATCTGGTCTGCAATATCGGCATTTTTAAGCATAAATGAATCAAGTGCATTCTTTATGCTGTTAATTCCTTCTTTGAAACTCGCTACTTTTGTGGTGTTATCTGAAAGAGTTTCCCCTATTAACTGAAACTCCCTCGATATAACTTCTCCTGCTTCATCGCAAATATCTACCAGTTTATACGTCTCTGTTTGAGCCTTGCCAAGAGCATTAGTATAAGAGAGAACGCCA